>CANQHQ010000032.1 GCA_947623825.1 uncultured Bacilli bacterium | reverse complement strand
ATTATCAAACTTCAATTTTTTAAAATTGCATAAGAAAACCTCTAGAAAAAATCTAGGGGTTTGTCTACACTCTGAGAAGAATAGGAAATTCTTCTTTTTTTCTCTTATTTTACTAGTTGTAAGATAACCATTAACGCGTCGTCCCCACGTCTTTCTGTTAGCTTTACGATTCTAGTATATCCACCATTTCGGTTTTCATATCTTTTCGCTAAATCATCGAATACTTTCTTTACGGCTTCATTATCATTATGAAGGAACGCAAGGGCTTGTCTTCTAGATACTAAAGTTCCTCTTTTTCCGTAAGTAATCATTTTATCGACAAATTTACGAACTTCTTTCGCTCTGGTTTCGGTTGTGGTAATCTCTTCATGCATAATTACATCTTTTACTTGGTTTGCAAGTAAACTTCTTCTGTGCTTGTTATCACGACCTAATTTTCTGTATGCCATAATTAACCTCCTTACTTTTAATCGTCATCTCTAAGTGATAAACCTAAATCTCTTACTTTGTCTAATACTTCTTTTAACGACTTCTTTCCTAAGTTACGAATTTTCATCATATCTGCTTCTGATTTATTAACTAAATCCTGTAAGTTGTGGATTCCAGCTCTCTTTAAGCAATTGTATGCACGAACAGAGAAATCAAGATCTTCAATCGTCGTCTCCAAGGCTTTTACTTTTGGATCTTCGGTCTTTTCAATCATAAGTCCTGTTACGTCAGCGATTTTGCTTAAATCTGTCAATAATTCGAAATGTTCAATTAAGATACGTGAAGCTAGGGCAACGGCCTCTTCTGGTTTCATAGAACCATTGGTCCATACGCTTAAAACCAACTTATCATAGCTTTCATCTTGTCCCACACGTGCTGGTTCTACTTCGTAAGAAACTCTTTCGATCGGAGAATAGAGGGAATCAATTGCTATCGTTCCAACTTTTTTATCAGCCAATAACTTCTTGTTATCATCACTCTTTACGTATCCTCTTCCATTTCCCACTGTCATTTCCATTACAAGGCTTCCACCTTTTGCTAAATGGGCAATTACTTTATCTGGGTTTAGAATTTCGATATCGGCATCCTTTTCAATATCTCCAGCCGTTACTGGTCCTTCCTTCTTGGCATTGATACGAATCACTTTTCTTTCTTCAGAGTGATTCTTTATTACGATATCTTTTAAATTTAAGACGATTAATGAAACATCCTCAATCACACCATCGATTGTTTGGAATTCATGAGAAACTCCTTCGATTCGTACGCTCATAATCGCGCTACCTGGTAGAGAAGATAACATTACTCTTCTTAACGCATTTCCAAGTGTGGTTCCGAATCCTCTTTCTAGAGGTTCTAATTCGAACTTTCCGTAAAAATTACTTTCGATATAATCGACAATTTTATATATTGGTTTTTCAAATTGTACCATGAAACTTTCCTCCTTTTTATTATCCACGAGGGCGTTTTGGTGGACGACATCCGTTATGTGGAATTGGTGTTACATCTGAAATTGCTGTTACTTCAAGACCAGCAGTTTGCAATGAACGAATTGCTGTTTCACGTCCAGGACCCATACCTTTAACAAATACTTCTACTTTACGCATTCCCATATCGTAAGCAGCTTTTCCTGCAGCCTCTGCAGCCATACCAGCGGCAAATGGAGTAGATTTTTTACTTCCTTTAAATCCAATGGCTCCACTACTTGCCCAACTAATTGCGTTTCCATCTTTGTCACTTAAGGTAACGATGGTATTATTAAATGTAGAATGAATATGCGCAATTCCTTCTGGTACATTCTTTTTGACTTTTCTTTTTCTTGTCTTATATGCCATAAGTCTGACCTCCTAACTATTTATTATTTCTTTTTATTAGCGATTGTTTTTGGTTTACCTTTACGAGTACGAGCATTTCTATTCGTTCTTTGTCCTCTTACTGGTAACCCTTTTTTATGACGAATTCCTTCGTATGAATTAATTTCCATCTTGGTCTTGATGTTCATACTTACTTCTCGACGTAAATCACCTTCGGTTAGGTATTTTGATACTTCATCACGAATTCTTGCTAACTCATCATTATCCAAATCTTTTGCTTTCTTACTTGCCTCTACTTTGGCATCTTTACAAATCGTTAGCGCTAATCTTCTACCGATTCCATAGATATAAGTAAGGGCGATTGAGATATGCTTATCGTTTGGGATATCAATTCCTTTAATACGTGCCATAAATACACCTCCTATAAATTATCCTTGTTTTTGTTTGTGTTTTTTGTTTTCGCAGATAACCATAACTTTTCCTTTTCTTCTGATTATTCTACATTTTGCACACATTTTCTTTACTGATGGTTTTACTTTCATTTTCTTCCTCCTACTTTCTATAGGTTATACGCCCATGTTTTAAGTCATAAGGCGATAATTCTAATACTACGGTATCCCCTGGTAAAATGCGGATGTTATTCATCCGGATTTTACCAGAAACATGAGCTTCGTCTACAATGTGACCATTTTCTAGTTGTACTTTAAATTTTCCGCCTGGTATTATTTCTAGAACTTTTCCTTCTATTTCAATAATATCGTCTTTTGCCATTTTTTCACTCTCCCGTCAATATTTGATAACCATCTTTTGTTACGGCGACCGTATGCTCATAATGAGCAGATGGTTTTCCATCGTCGGTTTCAATCGTCCAGTCATCATCTAAGATATAAACATCTGCGGTTCCAAGATTTAACATTGGTTCTACCGCTATCGTCATTCCCTCTTTGAGAATCGGTCCGGTTCCTGGTTTTCCATAATTCGGAACTTCTGGATCTTCATGCACGGTTGTTCCCACTCCGTGACCAACGAGTTCTTTCACGACTCCTAAATGATGTGCTTCTGCATACTCTTCTATTGCATGACCGATATCCCCAATTCTCGCACCTGGCTTGATTTGTTTGAGTCCTTCATATAGCGCCTTTTCAGTATGCTCCATCAAATATTTCTTTTCTTCAGAAATTTCTCCGACTGCATACGTCCAAGCAGAGTCTCCATGAAATCCTTTGTAACAAGCCCCGATATCTAACTTGACGATATCGCCATTTTTGAGTTTTCTTTTTCCTGGAATACCATGTACTACTTGATTATTAATGCTCGTACAAATGGTTCCAGGAAATCCACCGTAACCCTTAAAAGAAGGAGTGGCATCTTGACTTCGAATAAATTCTTCTGCCAAACGGTCTAATTCTTTGGTTGTAATTCCTTCTTTTACAAATGGTTTTAAGTATTGATGTGTACGGTACACTATATTTCCCGCCACTTTCATCAATTCTATTTCTCTTTCACTTTTTATCGTGATCATTCTTTCATCTCTTTTCAATGATAGATGTGATATCCGCAAACACTTCTTCTTTTGTTTTTTCACTATCTATTTCGTAAAGGACATTTTTCTCTCGATAATAGTCGATGAGTGGACTCGTTTTAGTTAAATATTCCTGATAACGAACTTCAAAGGATTCTTCATTATCGTCCGCTCTTTGATATAATTCGTGTCCACATTTATCGCAAATAGAATCTTTTTTAGGTTTGAATGAGTCTATATTCACATTGTAACTAGAACCGCATTCTTTACATAGTCTTCTACCTGTAATTCTGGTCTTTAGTGTTTCTTTACTTACATTTAGTAGAAACACAAAGTCAATTTTATCCGCCTTTTCTTGTAATAATTGATTAAACAACTCGGCTTGATTCCACGTTCTTGGAAATCCGTCTAATAATAAATTCTTGTTTTCACAAGTTTCTAGATACTTCCGGAAGATATCTAATACGATATCGTCACTTACTAGGCTTCCAGAAGAAAGGATTTCCTTGATTTTATTTCCAAATTCATCTCCTCTACTGGCTACTTCTCGAAATAAGTCTCCTGTAGAGATATGATTTAAGTGATACTTTTCTACTAATAGTTCAGCTTGGGTTCCCTTCCCAGCAGCAGGAGGGGCTAGTAAAATTATATTCATTATCTTCTCCTATAACTTTTATTGTAGCTTCTTGTAACTAAGCTTCCTTCAAGCTGTTTATACGTCTCTAAGGCAACACCGACTACGATTAATAATCCTGTACCTCCAATGGTGACATTACTAGACAAACTAATCTTATCCGAAAGATTTACAAGCGCTGTAAATACGATTGGTAATATAGCGATAATTACCAAGAAGAGGGATCCTACCACAGTTAACTTAGAAATAATTCCTGAGATATAGTCTATGGTATCTTTTCCTGGACGAATTCCTGGAATGTATCCTCCATTTTGTTGTAAATTTTTCGCTAAGTCATCCGGTTTCAATTGGATGAATGTATAGAAATATCCAAAAAGGAATATAAGAATTACATAAATCGTAAATCCAACTGGTGTTGTATACGATAAATACTGATTACAAAAATCGATAAATCCTTGCTTTTGCGTGAATTGCGCAATCGTTGTTGGAATAGCTAAAAAACTAGAAGCAAAGATAACTGGTACTACTCCTGCCGCATTGATTTTCATTGGCATATAACTTTGCGCATTTCCATAAGCACTCGTCGATTTATTCGCATATTGAATTGGAATCTTTCGATCGGCTTCTTGGACCCAAATGACACCAATAATAATCAAGAAATAAACAAGAATGAAAGCTACGAATAGGCTAATTCCTAGTGCTTTCGATAGGGCTGACTCTACGACTAACCCGTTAAAAGCAGAAATAAAGACACTTGGTAGACTTTCGATAATTCCTGCCATGATAATCAAAGACATTCCGTTTCCAATCCCTTTTCTCGTAATCTGATCCCCAAGCCATAGAGTAAATGCGGTACCAGCAGTTAAAATGGTAGCTACATATAAATGCTCTAAGGCACTGGTATTGGTTCCTGAGAAGAAGGCAAACGAGAAGGCAAATCCTTGAATAAAGGCAAAGATAATACCCATATATCTTGTAATCTGATTAATTTTTTGTCTTCCGACAGGTCCTTCTTTGGCTAGTTCGCTAAAGTAAGGAACAATGTCTAATTGTAATAATTGCATAATGATGGATGCAGTGATGTATGGCATTACACCTAGGGCGAAGATAGAGAACTGTTTTAAAGCTCCACCACCCATTACATTCATCAATTCTAGGAATCCAAGATTCCCGGTAATATCGGCAGTTCCCGGAACTCGAATCGATGTTCCGATAATGAAAATCATTAACGCACCTAATGTAAAACCGATTCTTTTTCTTAAATCTTTATTCATTGGTGCAAATAATTGTTTCATTAATTGAAACATATTAAATCACCTCGGCTTTACTTCCCGACTTTTCAATCTTTTCAATGGCGCTGGCTGAAAATTTATTTGCTTGGATTGTGAGTTTTTTCTTCAATTCTCCTTCCCCAAGTATTTTGATACCATCATAACTTTTCTTTACTAATCCATTTTCTTTTAGTAAAGCAGGTGTTACAACTGTACCATCTTCAAATCGATTTAAATCATCTAAATTCACTACTGCATATTCTATTTTAAACTTGGCATTGGTAAATCCGCGTTTTGGAAGACGACGATATAAAGGTAATTGTCCACCTTCAAATACGGCTCCTTTTCCTCCACCACTACGTGCTTTTTGTCCTTTTTGACCTTTTCCACTTGTTTTTCCTAAACCACTACCTGGACCGCGACCTAATCTTTTCTTGCTTTGTCTTGATCCTTCACTACTTACTAATTCATGTAACTTCATTATCCTAAAATCTCCTCTTCTGTTTTTCCTCTTAATCTAGCAACTTCTTCGATAGATTTTACTGATTTTAAAGCATTGATAGTAGCGGTAGCCATGTTTAATTTGGTACGTGAACCAAGTGATTTCGAAGTGATGTCACGAACGCCAGCAAGTTCTAGTACTGCACGTACAGCACCACCAGCAACTACTCCTGTACCTGCAGGTGCTGGTCTCAAGAATACTTTTGCAGCTCCATTTACGCCAGTAATTTCATGTTGAATCGTTCTTCCTTCTACCAAAGAGATTCTGACTAGATTTTTATTGGCAGCTTGAATCGCTTTTTTAATTGCATCAGGTACTTCGCCAGCTTTTCCGATTCCTAATCCAACGCGACCTTTTCTATCCCCAACAACTACACAAGCAGAGAATCTTCTTTGACGTCCTCCTTTGTTTACTTTTACAACGGATTTTACTTCAATTACTAATTCTTCTAGCTCTTTTTGTTTTGGGTCATTGTTTCTATTTTGCATAAATACCCTCCTATTAGAATTCTAATCCTTTGCTACGTGCAGCTTCTGCTAAGGCTTCTACACGTCCATGATAAAGGTATCCACCTCTATCAAATACTACTTTTGATATCCCAGCTTTCTTACAAGCATCAGCAATTGCTTCACCAACTTTAGTTGCAGCTTCTACATTTCCACCGTTTTTTAACTTTAAAGTTAATGAGGAAGCACTTGCTAAGGTAGTACCACTTTCATCATCGATGATTTGCGCTCCGATATTTTTATTGGATCTGTATACGCAAAGTCTTGGAACTGCAGGAGTACCAACGATTTTACTTCTTACTCTCTCATGTCTAATCTTACGCATTTCATTGCGAGATACTTTTTTTATCATAAGTAACTTCTCCCTTCTACTTATTTATTAAGCAGCTTTCTTTCCTTCCTTACGTTGTACATGTTCGTCTTTGTAACGAATTCCTTTTCCTTTGTAAGGTTCTGGTTGTCTTACCTTACGGATATTGGCTGCAAATTCTCCTACTTTTTCTTTGTCAATTCCCTTCACAGTGATTTCAGTATTAGATGTTGCTTCTACAGATAATCCGGTTGGAATTGTCAATTCTACTGGATGAGAATATCCAGCATTAATTACTAATGTATTTCCTTTTACATTGAAACGATAACCTACACCGATGATTTCGAGGTCTTTTTGGAATCCCTTCGTTACTCCCTCTATCATATTGTGAATATTTGCGTTGGTCGTTCCATGCATTGCCTTGGTTGGTTTTTCATCGTTTGCTCTTGTGACAATCACTTTGTCATCTTCGATGTTGACCGTGATATTTTTTACAGTCTTTAACGATAATTCTCCTTTTGGTCCCTTCACATTTACCATATCATTTTCATTTGTAACTGTGACACCTTCAGGTATAATCAATTTTCTGTTCCCAATACGGCTCATTTATGACACCTCCTTATTATTGTTTTTTTACCAAATATAGGCTAAAACTTCTCCACCTAGATTTTGTTTTCTTGCTTCTTTATCTGTCATAATTCCCTTTGAAGTAGAGATGACAGCAATTCCAAGTCCATTTAATACTTTTGGAACTTCTTCTGCTTTGGCATAAACACGTAATCCTGGTTTTGAAATTCTCTTTAATCCAGTGATAACTCTTTCTTTCTTTGGTCCATATTTTAGTGTTAAAAGAATGGTTCCTTGGACGTTTTCATCTAACACTTTGTAGTCTTTGATAAATCCTTCTTCCTTTAAAATTCTAGCAAGCTCTAATTTTAATTTAGAAGCAGGAACTTTTACTTCCGTATAACGCATACTATTTGCATTACGGATTCTCGTAAGCATATCTGCAATTGTATCTGTTACTACAGCCATTTCCAATTCTCCTTCCTACCAGCTTGATTTTTTTACACCTGGTATTTGTCCTTTGTTTGCTAATTCTCTAAAACAAATACGACAAATTCCGAATTTACTCAAGACAGCATGTGGTCTTCCACATCTTTCACAACGAGTATATTCACGTACTTTGAATTTTTGTTTACGACTAGCTTTTACTTTTATACTTTTTTTTGCCATAATATCCTCCTATTACTTTCTAAAAGGAATTCCAAGTTCTTTTAGCAAATCAAACGCTTCCTCGTTCGTTTTTGCAGTTGTCACTAATACAATGTCCATTCCACGTACTTTTACAACGTTATCATAATTAATTTCAGAGAAAATTAATTGTTCCTTGATTCCCATTGTATAATTTCCGCGACCATCAAAGGCTTTTGGAGATACTCCACGGAAATCACGTACACGAGGTAGAGCGATAGAAATTAATTTGTCTAAGAAGTTATACATATTTTCTCCACGTAATGTAACCTTACATCCGATGGATTGTCCTTCTCTGACTTTGAATCCAGCGATAGATTTACGAGCTTTCGTTACGACTGGATGTTGTCCAGCAATGACCTCTAAATCTTTCACTGCAGCCTCGATTAATTTTGAGTTTGATGTCGCATCACCTACACCCATATTAATGACAATCTTTTCTAATTTAGGAACTTCCATTATTGATTTATAGTTATGTTTTTCTTTTAAACTTGGAACTATTTCGTTTAGATATTTTTCTTTTAGGCGGTTCATAGATTACCCTCCTTCCAACTAATCAATCTTCTCGTTTGATTTTTTTGCAAATCTTACTTTTTTGTTTGTTTTTTCGTCAATCATATAACCAATTCTAGTTGGTTTTTTTGTTTTTGGATCAATCAACATTACGTTTGATGCATCGATTGGTGCTTCGATTTCAAGGATTCCACCAGTCTCTTGACCATTTCCTTTACGATGTTGTTTTACAATATGTGCACCTTCGACAATCACACGATTTTTCTTTCTATCAATCTTTGTGATTTTTCCTTCTTTTCCTTTACTAGATCCGGCGATTACTCTGACTTTGTCTCCTACTTTCAGTTTCATAATAACCTCCTTTATAGTACTTCTTTCGCTAAAGATACTATTTTCATGAAATCTTTGTCACGTAATTCACGAGCAACTGGTCCGAAAATACGAGTTCCAACTGGGCTTTTATCTTCTTTAATGATTACGCAAGCGTTTTCATCAAATTTGATGTAGCTTCCGTCTTCTCGACGTAGTCCTTGTTTGCTTCTTACGATTACAGCTTTTACAACTTTTCCTTTTTGCACAGTTCCATTAGGTGTGGCATCTTTAATTGTACCAACAACTATGTCACCGATATTACCAAATTTTCTTTTACTTCCACCTAGTACACGAATTACAAGTAATTCTTTTGCACCAGAGTTGTCAGCAACCTTTAAACGGCTTTCTTGTTGTAACATAATTTATTTCCTCCTTCACCTAAGAGTTATAGAATAACTGCTTCTTTTACAATTTCTGCTAAGTAGAAATACTTTGTCTTTGAGATTGGATTCGTCTCTACGATTCTTACTGTATCTCCTACTTTTGCTTTGTTTGTCTCATCATGTACTGCATATTTTTTTGAACTTTTTACTCTCTTTCCATATTTTGGGTGTTTTTTATAAGTTTCAACCTTTACAGTAATGGTCTTGTTATTGCAAGCACTGACTACTGTTCCGACAAATTCTTTTCTTGTTTTTTCCATTTACTAACCCTCCTTATGTTCTAATTCACGTTCGCGTAGCACTGTCTTTAAACGTGCAACTGTATGACGTAAATCCCTAATTCTTGAAGGTTTCTCTAAGTTTCCTGTTGCTTGTTGAAATTTTAAATTAAATAATTCTTCTTTGCATTCTTTAATTTTCGCAACAATTTGTTCAGTGGTTAGTTCTCTTATTTCCTTAACCTTCATTTTTTTCACCACCATTTTCTCTCATTACAAATTTTGTCTTAACTGGTAGCTTATGAGAAGCAAGTCTCAATGCTTCACGGGCAGTAGCTTCATCTACACCTGCAATTTCAAACATGATCTTTCCTTCTTTTACTACGGCTACCCAAGCTTCTACGTTACCTTTACCTTTTCCTTGACGAGTACCGATTGGCTTCTTGGTTAAAGGCATATGTGGGAAAATATTAATCCATACTTTTCCACCACGTTTCATATAACGTGTCATCGCAATACGAGCAGCTTCGATTTGATTAGATGTAATCCAAGCTCCTTCTTTTGCCATTAGTCCATAATCACCTTTATCTAGTTGTGTATTTCCTTTGGCATGACCTTCGTAAGGTAATCGATGAACACGACGATATTTTGTTCTTGATGGGATTAACATAATTAATTACCTCCTTTAGCCTTTTTTGTTGGAAGAATTTCTCCTTTATAAATCCATACTTTAACACCAATTTTTCCAAATGTTGTATCTGCTTCACTCATTGCATAATCGATATCGGCTCTTAATGTATGAAGAGGAATTGTTCCTTCTGTATATCCTTCGCTACGTGCCATATCAGCTCCACCAAGACGTCCAGATACGACAGTCTTAATTCCTTTGGCTCCTGCTTTCATCGCATTACGAATTGCTCTTTTTTGAGCCATTCTGAATGATGCACGATTCGTGATTTGATTTGCGATAGAATCAGCAACAATTTGTGCATTGATATCTGGTTTTTTGATATCTGCAATTGAAATTTGAATCTCTTCTTTAATTTCTTTTGAAAGTTCTTTCTTAATCTTCTCGATCGCTTCTCCACCGCGTCCAATAATGACTCCTGGTTTTGCGGTGTGAACAATAATTTCTGTTCTCTTAGGATTTCTTTCTACTTGTACTTTTGAGATAGCAGCATCTTTTAAATTCTTTTCAAAATATTTACGGATCTTGATATCGTTGTTTAAATATCTTGAATAGTCTTTTTTATCTGCATACCATGTAGAGTCCCAATTTTTGTTTATTCCAAGTCTAAGTCCATTAGGATTCACCTTTTGACCCATGATTTACCCTCCTTTTGGTTTATCTAGTAGCCACAACGATAACGATGTGACTTGTTCTTTTATCTTTGTGTCCAATATGACTACGTGAATCAAACATGTGTCTTTTTAATACTGGACCAGCATCTACTCTTGCTTCTTTCACGTATAATTCCTCTACCTTTGCTCCATTGTTATGTACAGCATTGGCGATTGCGGAATCTAATACTTTTTTCGTAAGACGAGCAGGTTTTTTGTTCATATGATTTAAAATTACTAACGCATCATTTACGTCTTTACCACGAATTAAGTCTACAACCAAACGAGCCTTAATTGGTGATACTCTAAGAGTTTTTGCGATTGCTCTTGCTTCCATATTCTTCTCCTCCTAGTCATTATTTCTTATTTTCGCCGTGTCCACCAAATTTACGAGTTTGTGAAAATTCTCCAAGTTTGTGTCCTACCATATCTTCGGTTACATAAACAGGAATAAATTCTTTTCCATTATGTACTGCGAATGTATGTCCAATAAATGCAGGATAGATGGTTGAACGACGTGACCATGTTTTAATGACTTCTTTTTTTCCAGATTCATTTAACTTTTCTACCTTAGTTAGTAATCTTTCGAATACATAAGGTTTCTTCTTTAAACTTCTTGCCATAAATCACTCAATCCTTTCCTATTTACTATTACGGCGACGAACGATAAATTTATCAGACGGTTTTTTCTTTCTTGTCTTAAGTCCAAGGGCTGGTTTACCCCAAGGCGTCATTGGTGCCTTACGTCCAACAGGAGCACGTCCTTCACCACCACCATGTGGGTGATCATTTGGATTCATTACAGAACCACGTACAGTTGGACGAATTCCTTTATGACGAGTACGTCCGGCTTTTCCTAAACGAACAAGTTCTTGATCTTCGTTTCCAACAATTCCAATGGTTGCATAACATGTACCAAGAATTAATCTTTGTTCTCCACTAGAAAGTCTCACCATTACATAGTTTCCTTCTCTTCCTAGGATTTGAGCAGAAGCCCCTGCACTTCTCGCAAGTTCTCCTCCTTTTCCTGGACGAAGTTCAATGTTATGAATCATCGTACCTACTGGAATATTGATTAGTGGTAAGGCATTACCAACTTTAATATCCGCAGTTTCTCCACTTACAACTTTACTTCCTACTGTTAAACCTTTCGGAGCGATGATATATCTCTTTTCACCATCGTTATAATTAATTAATGCAATATTTGCAGTTCTATTTGGGTCGTATTCAATTGAGGCAACTGTACCAGGAATATCGCGTTTGTTTCTTTTAAAATCGATAATTCTGTACTTTCTTTTTGCTCCTCCACCTTGATGTCTTACTGTAATTTTTCCTTGGTTGTTACGACCACCATTTTTCCTTAAGCTAACTACTAAACTTTTTTCTGGTGTCTTCTTCGTAATTTCTGTATTGACTAAGACACTTCTTCTTCTTTGTCCATTTGTAATTGGCTTGTAGTTTCTTACTGGCATGAGTAACCCTCCTTCTAATTAAGTTCAATTTGTTGACCTTCTGCTAGAGTAACGATTGCCTTTTTAGTACGATTCGTTAATCCAGTATAACGACCAACTCTTCTTTTTTTCGGTTTTACATTTATCGTACGAATTGATTCTACTTTTACGTTAAAAATCTTTTCGATTGCTAATTTAATTTCCGTTTTGTTTGATTTTGGATTTACTTTAAACACATATTGATTGTGTTGTGATAAATTTCCACTTTTTTCAGTAATCACTGGCGCTTGAATGATCTCTAAATATTTGGTATCCATTATTTAAGCACCTCCTCAATTTCTTTGAAAGCATCTTGGGTTGTTAGTACACAGTCTGCATTCATTAAATCTAACACACCCATTTCGCTTGGCTCAATTACCATGATGTTACCAAGGTTTCTTGAAGCCAATACAAGGTTTTCATCTAGTTCTTTTACGATAATCAATACTTTCTTATCGCTCAATTCTAATGAATTTAAGACTGCTACCATGTCTTTGGTTTTTGGTGTTTCTAGTTTTAATTCATCAACCACTACGATTGCTTTCTCATTATATAAGTTTAAGAATGCTGTTTGTAACGCTAATCTTCTTTCTTTACGATTTTGTTTGATTGAGTAGTCTCTAGGAACTGGCGTACCATATCTTCCTCCACCTACCCATTGAACCGCACGAATCGATCCTTGACGAGCATGTCCTGTTTCTTTTTGACGCCATGGTTTTCTTCCACCACCGCTTACTTCGCTGCGTGTCTTTGTCGAATGTGTTCCTTGTCTTAGTGATGCTTGTGCTAAAATGACGGCATCAAATAAAACTTTTTGGTTTGGTTCTATACTTGCTAGACTTTTTTCTAGTTTCACGTCCTTTAGTTTTTCCATCTTTAATTCCTCCTTATCCATCACAATATTTTCTATTCGTTCTCTCTGTGACGATTATTCGTTTCCATTTTCGCTTGATTCTTCAGTAACAGGAGTTTCTTCTTGGGTTTCTTCTTCGGTCGTTTCTACCGTTTCTTCTAATGCTTCGACTGGTTCCTCGACTTCATAAGTAATCAATTCTTCCATATCGTTTACTTTTTCTCCCTTTTTCACTGAAGTTCTAATCATAACTAAAGATTTTTTTGGACCTGGAACGTTACCTTTTACTAAAATTACGTTGTTTTCTAAGTCAACATCGACAACTTCAAGATTTTGAACGGTTGTCATTACGTTACCCATGTGTCCTGGAAGTTTCTTTCCTTTTAATACGTGCATTGGTAACAATGTACCAAGAGAACCAACGCCTCTATGGTATTGTGAACCGTGACCCATAGGTCCACGAGTTTGGTTATATCTTTTGATTACACCTTGGAATCCTTTTCCTTTACTGATTCCGCTGACATCTACAACTTCTCCCTTTGTAAATACGCTGGCATTAAGTTCTTGCCCTAAAGTATAATCTTCAACGTTTACTCCCCTAATCTCTCTTAAGAAGCGCTTAGGTTCTGTATTTGCTTTTTTTGTATGACCCATTTTTGCTTTGTTACTATTTTTTGGTTTGACTGTTTCATATCCTAACTGAATTGCGTTATAACCATCTGTTTCTACTGTTTTGATTTGAGTAACAACATTTGGTTCTACTTCAATTACAGTTACAGGAATTAACTTACCATTGGTAGTAAATACTTGAGTCATTCCAATCTTCTTACCTAAGATTCCTTTCATATTACTTTCCTCCTATTAATTTTGTTGTACCTTGATTTGAATATCAACACCGCTTGGTAAATCTAAGTGTGCTAATGCATCCACCGTTTCCTTGCTTGGGTTCTTGACATCAATCAATCTCTTGTGCGTACGCATTTCGAATTGCTCACGGCTGTCCTTGTATTTGTGAACAGCTCTTAAAACAGTGATTTTTTCGATTTCTGTTGGAAGTGGTACTGGTCCACTAATTTCTCCTCCAGTTCTCTTTACAGTTTCCACTATTTTCTTTGCAGCATTGTCTAGAATTCTATGATCATATGCTTTTAGTCTAATGCGAATCTTGTCTTTTGACATTTTTGAATCCTCCCTTCGCCTATATCTAGTATAGACTTGCTCCGTGTGAATCACCCGATAGTTAGTTAACAACTTAACCCGGCGTATCGGCAACCTCCCACATCTAAGCAGCCACACGCATAAAATTATAGCATACTGATTTCGGAAAAGCAAGGGATTTTTTGTTTTTTTTCTAGGTTTTTTCGGTCTTTTTCTAAGAGTATGACAAATTTTGATTTTTCGGGACAAACAAAAAAAGAACTACTTCTCATAGTAGTTCGTATTCACACACTTTTCAGTTTGTTTCAATGCTTTTACTTTTATTTTAGACCTTAAAAAATTACTATGTCTTAATTATCAGGAACTAGGAATTTTTCTAAACTAGCATAAACTTTTCTAAATTGGCAAGTCCTAACCAAACTGTTATAAATTAAGGTGAACCAAAAATGCATCCTTTCGACTCCTTTAGAGGTGTATTAAATTTTGCTACCTAAAATATGTTTGTTTTATACAGCCACTGGTACTATTATGTCAATAAATTCTTCTAAGCATTTTATAGTTTCATCAAATTCTAGATTTCTAGCATAACTATTCTTCCTAGAATAGTTTTTCCATTTATCCCTTAATATCTTACTATCCTTAACTACATTTAAATTTGCAATCAAATCTGCATGAAATTCTCTTTTTTTAAAAGTTTTCTCTACTGCACCTCTAAACTTAGTTTTATTAATTTTATCGAATTTGAATTTATGAATTAAATAAATATCATAATAGTCTTTCATCCTCCTGCTTGCTTCTAATTTGCTAAGTATAGCTTCTATTTTTTCAGCTAGTACTGTCTCCAAATTATATGACCATACCCTATATATTTCATTTCCTATTAGTGATTCATATTTATAATCATCGGGACCAGGGTGGATTGGATCACCTGTAGCTACATCAATATGAAAACTATCTTTCATATTTTCTAACGTAAAATTGATTGTAATTCTTAATCCACCATACTCATCTTCATCACGGATTGGTTCAGTTTTTTCAATTGCAAATTTTACATTATCTTCTACATTTATATTGATAATTTCTGTTATCATTTTAACAATATTTTCTTCGGTAAATTTCGTTTTCCTTATTGCAGCATCAATATCCATCGTACTTCTATTATCTAATCCAAATAATTTACTCAAATAGAAACCACCTTTTAATATAAAATGATCTTTATATTTACTTTTTGATAAACGTTCAACAAATCTATCATACATATAAAATCTCATTGTAGAGTTAAATCCACATTTTTTCTCTAGAAATTTTTTTAAGTTTATCTTTTACTGCTTGAGCTGAATTACTCATAATATGCACCTACCATTTCTATTACTTTTTTACTTATTCCCATTCTTTTCGCATAATTAGATAATTTTGCTATATTTTTATCCTTGCGTCGAATATATTGTTTGATAGATTTTATTACTTGTTCTGAGTCCATTCTACCTTTTGATCTTATGATATCACAAATACATCTTTCTTTGTCATAAACTCTAACTTTATTTCCACTTGGAGTTTCCACTTCAGTAACACCTATTTCATATATATCATCTGACACATAAAAAACATTACATTTTTCATTTACAGTATCAACATGATAGTTTTGCGGAACAGTTACTGTATAGTTATATGGAAATTCTTCTGTCATACCATAAAAATATAGAGCATTCATATGCGAAAAAATTGCTTTTTTATATTTTTGTTGAAATGAAAAATAGCTATCCTCAAGAGCACTTGGGGAAAGATAAATACCTCTTGAAATTTTTTCAATATCGTTATTCTTTTCCATAATCGATAGGTATTGTCTACTTATATTTAGTGGTTCTATCATTCTTGTAGAAAGCATTCCATTATTGATATTCATGATTTGTTTTATGGTATCAGTAAATATTTTTGATTGTGCATTTGGATATTTTATTGATAGTTCCTTTATTGCATTAGACATAGTATGAATGTTTTTTAATTGCTCTTGCATTGATTTAAGTGATTCATTAGATTGTTCTCCTATTTTTCTAATTGGTTCGAAAGTCTTAGAAACATCTTTACTAGCTTCAACAATTGGTTTCATAGATGCATTAAACGATTTGCTTAGTTCTTGCATTGGTTTTGACATTTGATTAAGTTGCTCCTTGATTCGACTCATAGGTTCCTTTATTGAATTAATAGTTTCTACATAATTTTTAAGAACATTACTATCAATTTTATAGTTAATTTTTTCGTCTTTTTTCATATAATCTTCTTCTTTCTTTTACAATTACACTGAAATTATATCGTTTTTCAGTTTATTTGTCAATTGATTATTTTGTTTATAATTTTCATTTTATATAAAGATTCTATATTTTTCTCAAAATCGCTACCTAAATGCTACTTAAAATTTAATTGAAAATTTTTAGTTAATCTCTATAAATTCTTATGGAACTTAGTAATACACAAAAAAAGAAAGTTTTCGCTTTCTCTTCGTGGTTTCTACTATTTTGGAATCACTTTTGGATTGTTTCTTTTTAAAATAATGGTTCTCCGGTCATTTCCTTTGGAATCTCTAATCCTAGTAGTTTTAACATGGTCGGTGCCAAATCTCCTAGTTTTCCATCGTGAAGGGTAAGGTTCTTTTGCGTAATAATCAAGCGAACCAAATTGGTCGTATGAGCCGTTAATACATTTCCTTCGTCATCTAACATTTCTTCACAGTTTCCATGATCTGCCGTAATCATCATGACTCCACCAAGTTCCTTGACCCGTTGATAAATTCTTCCTAAATTTTTATCGACCGTTTCGATTGCGCTTTTTGCCGCTTCTAAGACTCCTGTATGACCCAACATATCTCCATTCGCAAAATTTAATATGACAACATCGAAGTTTTCTAGTTCTGGTAAAAGTGCTTCGGTTACTTCGTTACAGCTCATCTCTGGTTTTAAATCGTAAGTGGCTACTTTCGGAGAAGGAATTAGAATTTTCTTTTCCATCGGATATTCTTCTTCTTTTCCTCCATCAAAGAAAAAGGTTACATGGGCATACTTTTCTGTTTCCGCAATTCGTAATTGGGATTTTCCTTGTTTGGCAAGATACTCTCCAAGGATATTGGTAAGATTTGGATTATCATAGGCATGGGCCGCTTTTACTGACTCCACTACCGGTAACATCGTCACTACTTTCACATTGTGAAATTTCGTCACCGGCATCGCATCAAACTCTGGGTTGGTAATGGCCGTAAATAATTCTCTCAAACGATCTCTTCGGAAATTGAAGACGATAATTCCATCGTTTTCTTCGACGTTTCCATGTTCTTCGAATTTCGCAGGAACTAAGAATTCATCGGTAATGTTTTTGTCATAGCTCTCTTGAATATATTTTTCAATCGATGGTTGTTTTTCTCCTTTGTCATTAACGATTACATCATAGGCTTTGATTAAGCGATCATAATTATTGTCCCGGTCCATCGCATAATATCTTCCTGAGATAGAAGCAATCTTTCCTCTTTGGATTTCTTTTAGTTTTTCCTCTACTTTTTTGATATAGGTCTCTGCCGTCGTCGGTTTCACGTCTCTTCCATCGGTAAATAAATGTAGATATAAATTTTCGACCTGTTCTTTTTCACATAGATCCAAAACGGCCATTAAATGCTCGATATGAGAATGTACCCCTCCATCACTAATTAACCCCATCACGTGAAGTTTCGAATGATTTTGTTTGGTATGATGGATTACTTTTCGTAATTCTTCATTTTCAAAGAAATCTCCATCCGCAATACTTTTATTAATCAACTCTAAAGGTTGATATACGATTCTTCCTGCACCGATATTCATATGTCCTACTTCACTATTTCCCATTTGTCCTTTTGGTAATCCTACCAATTGTCCACTGGCTTCAATTTTACAATTAGGAAATTCACTGAGAAGGGCATCATAATTTGGTTTATGAGCCTGTAAAAAGGCATTTCCGTATTCCTTTTCTCGAATTCCACATCCGTCTAAAATACATAATACTAATGGTTTCATTTTACCCTTGTATAATCAATCTCATAGAAATGAGTTAAATTTTTATAGATTGATTAATTCCTTTCTATTTATATTTTTTG
>CANQHQ010000031.1 GCA_947623825.1 uncultured Bacilli bacterium | reverse complement strand
TAAGCGATATTTCTTTCAAGACTAGAAATGAGAGGATTATTATTGATTTCGATATTATAGTATCGATCTCCTACCGAGCAAAGTAAATCCAAAATTTTCTTGGAGTCGTGATAATTCTCTTTTTCCAAAGCCTCTTTTTCGAAACGAATGGTTTCTTCGATTTCTTTTTGGTCTTCTCCCAACACTTTAGAAAGAAGAAAACAAACATATTGTTTCCGTTCTGGATGATGAAACATGGTATCAAACATTACATCTGAAATCATAGGGATACGAAATCCCTCATGGACCTTTCCTAAAGAAAAACTATTTTTCGTGGAAGGTTTCAATTGAAGTAATCCTTTTATCATAGACTTTTTCCTCCTGACGCAAAGAGAATAGCAAAAAAAGAGAAAAAAGAAAAAGGAAGATAATTCAAATAATGGGACCAAAAATTCTTAAAATCCCGAATTATTGACATCAATAATAAAATTATCTATCTCAATAATTGAGTTTTATTTAATTTGAAAAAAATTCAAAAAATCGTTCGACATTTTTCGATATTTTAGATAAGCAATCATAGAAAAGAAATCAATTACCTTTGATTATTTACAAAATCATTTACATTTTTTCTCTTTCTTTTATTTTTGATTCTTGTCATTTTTGCTTTTTGTAAATAAATATACAATTTTTTTATAATGATTTTTTTTACAAATATTTTCATGATAAAAAATTACGTAAATTTTACATTTTTCTATAAGAAAAAGATAATTTATCATTTATTTTTTTACATAAATTCTGAAATTTATTTACATTTTTATTTACAAGCGAATATTATTCTTTTATTTACAATAGAATTTACAAGTATCTTATGTAAAAAACTGCAATGATGAAAAATAGGAAAGAGAGGGAAAAATGATAATTCTAGTGACTTTTTTTGTTGGCTATGATAGAATAGCCCTAAGTAGGTGAGGTTTATGAAGAATAGAAGTGAACTCAGGGAAATTATGATGAAAGTCTTGTATCAAGTTTTTATTTTAGAAGAGTCTTCCATCGAATTTCAGGTAGATTCTCTCATCAAGGAACAATTAGAAGTAGATAATGATTTTGTGAATTCTGTGGTTTATGGCGTTTTAGAACATCGAAAAGAGATTTTTGAAAAGGCAGATCAATATTTAAATAGTTGGCCAATGAAACGTTTGAATAAAGTAGATCAAGCGATTATTTGTATAGGAATCTATGAATTACTTTACACGAAGACTCCTGATGTTGTCGCTATTAATGAAGCAGTGGAGTTGTCTAAAAATTATAGTGATGAAAAAGTAACAAAAATGATTAATGCTGTTTTAGATGGAATTTATCATGAAAAAGAAAGTGAATAAAAGATGGAAAATAAATACATAACTGTTTCACAACTTACTAGATATATTAAGTTTAAGATGGATAATGATCCGAATTTGGGTCAGGTGTTTTTAAAAGGAGAAATTTCTAACTTTAAGGCACATACACGGAAACATTATTATTTTACGTTAAAAGACGAAAACTCTCGTATTAATGCAGTGATGTTTTCTTCTCAAGCAGCGAAATGTAAGTTTATGCCAGAAGATGGAATGAAAGTATTAGTGACGGGAAGAATTAGTGTTTATGAAGCAACTGGTGGTTATCAAATCTACATAGATGAAATGTTAGAAGATGGAGTTGGGAATCTTTATATTCAGTTTGAACAATTAAAGAAGAAATTAGCTCAAGAAGGTTTATTTCGGCCAGAACATAAAAGACCAATTCCAAAATTTCCAAGCCGTATTGGAATTGTAACGGCGGATACAGGGGCGGCAATTCGTGATATTTTATCGACGATTCGAAGAAGATGGCCCTATACTGAAACGATTTTGTTTCCTAGTCTTGTTCAAGGAGAATCTGCAGCACCGGAAATTGTAAAACAAATCCAAAAGGCACAAAATTATGATCTCGATGTGTTGATTGTCGGAAGAGGAGGAGGAAGCATCGAAGATATGTGGTGCTTTAATGATGAAGAAGTCGCAAGAGCGATTTATCATTCTCAAGTACCAGTGATTTCTGCAGTAGGGCATGAAATTGATTTTACGATTGCTGATTTTGTGGCAGACCTAAGGGCACCGACACCAACAGGAGCGGCAGAGATGGCGGTACCTAGTAAACAGGATGTGATACAGTACTTTTCTCAACTTTCTTTGCGAATGCAACATACGATGAAGAAAGAGATTTTAGCGAAGAGAGAAAAAATCGAATCCTTGAAGAAGAGTTATGTAATTAAAAATCCAGTTTCTCTCTATGAGATGAAGGAACAACGATTTGATACTTTGTTTGAAAAGTTACAACTAGTCATGAAAGGAATTCTTTTTAATGAAAGGAATCGACTTCGTACTTTGTATCAATCTACTACTTATGCGATGGAAAAAGACTTTTCTTTTCAAAAACATCGGTTTGAGAAGGCTTGGAATCGTCTAGAAGTTTTGAATCCTCTTTTAACGATAGGAAGAGGATACAGTATTACTCGAAAAGAAAATAAAGTGATTTCTAGTATCCGAGATGTGAAAGAAAGAGAAAAATTGGAAATAGAATTGAAAGACGGAAAAATTAAGACAGAAGTATTAGAAGTAGAGGAGAAATAGAAAATGACAAAAGCAAAAAGTTTTGAAGATCAAATCCAGGAATTAGAGGATATTATTAAAAAATTAGAAAGTGGAGATGTACCACTTGATGAAGCAATTGATTATTTTACGCAAGCCATGAAGTTAATGAAGACTTGTGATGAAAAATTAAAAGGTGCCGAAGAACAAATTAGTAAAATATTGACAGAAGACGGTACATTAAAAGATTTTAAAGTAGAGGGTTCAGAAGAATAAAAGAAAGTGAAATTTTTACTATTTCATTTTATGAAAAAATTTGGTTCTTTGAAAAATTTCGAAAATGAAATGTTTCTTTTTATACGCATTTCCGATGTATGGTGATGGTTTTTGATTTACATTTCATTTTTTTGTTGACTTTTTCTCAAGGGCGGAAGTATAATAAAGCCACATTTTAGATTTACGGACCAAAAAGGGGGATTTTTACGTATGAGTAGTAACAATGAAAAATCAAGATCTTCTCATGTAAGAACAAAGATTGGAGTCGTTACTTTAGCGGCTTTTGTAGGATTTGGGGCTTGTCATAGTTGTAGGGACAAAGAAGAAATCGAAGAACCTACTTTTACAGGAGTAGAGTGGACAGAAGAAAGTGAAACGGAAACAGAAACACCGAATTCGGATTCTTTTCAAGTTACGGTATCAGGAAATGATTATACCGTAGTGGTTCCTCAGGAAGAGGAAGAAACTTTGGCTTCGAAAGAGAAAGAGGAAGAGAAAGAATCCTCGGACGAAGAAAAAGAAAATACGAAGAAGGAATTGAAAGGTTCTTCTACTTCTAGTCGTGGAAAGAAAGAAAAAAAAGAGTCTTCGAAGGAACCGGTTGTAGAGGAAACGATTCCTCAAGAAACAGAAATAGAAGAAACGATTCCATCTATTCCGTCTATTGAAAACTTAAAAGGACTTCCAAATTTGGTGGAGAAACCACAAGTACAAGAAGAAACTCCGGTGGAAACATCGCCTTCTCAAGATTCTGGTTCTTCTCAAGAGAATGGAAACGGAAATTCCAATGACAGTCATCGTCCTTCTCCAGAAGAATCGAACCCGCATCGTCATCAATTTGAATCGACAGTTTCTTATGTTTCTAATCAAGATGGAACGCATCAAAAAAGAACCGATTATAAATGTTCTTGTGGTGTGACCCTTCCTTTTACTTTGATTCAAGAGGATTGTACTTTTGGATTAGTTTCTGATTTTGATGATTATTTTGAGACAGTTTCTTGTGAAAATTGTGGATATGAAAAGAAGCAACCACATGAGTTCCAAAGAGAAATTCAAGGAAATGGAATGATTATTACTACTTGTAAACATGAAGGTTGTGGTTACCGAAAGGTTCAATATCCGGTACATGAGTGTACGCCAAAAGATTTCTTGTATTCTGATGATACAATGGAATTTTGGTCTTGTACGATTTGTGATCAAATAGTAGAAAAAGCCCATTCTTATACGAATGGAAATTCAGTTATAGATAAAGATACTTACGAGGTAATACAGGATTGTGATACACCAGAATGTAAAGTTAAAAAGAGAACACCGCATGTACATACAGACTATATAGTAAAATCATTCGATGAAACAGAAGAACAAGTAGAATGTAAGGATTGTACTTATCCTACAACCAGATCTCATTCTTTAGGTAGGGAAACCATTGATAAAAATAGACATTTAGTTGTTCAAGAATGTGAGCATGATGGTTGTGATTATGAGGCGACCAAAGAACATGATCATATTTCTACTACTTTTGTATCCAATACGGATGAAAATGAAACTTGGAAATGTGATGATTGTGAGAAAGAAATTACAAAGAATCACGTATTAGGAGAAGAAGAAATCGATAAAGTTCAACATAATGTGGTTCAAAAATGTACAACTCCGGAATGTAGTTATGAAGAAAGAAAAGAACATAATCATACAAGTTATTCGTTCCAGGAGAGTCTTGGAAAAGATGGAGAACTTTGGACTTGTGATGACTGTGAGAAAGAAACTACGAAGGGGCATGTATTAGGGGCAGAAGAAGTCGATAAAACTCAACATAACGTCGTTCAAAAATGTACGACTCCGGGATGTAATTATGAAGAAAGAAAAGAACATGATCATACAACTTATTCGTTCCAAGAAAATCTCGGAGATGAGGGAGAACTTTGGACTTGTGATGAATGTGAGAAAGAATCAACAAGAGAGCATCAGTTAAAGAGTGGTGTCATTGATAAGGGAACTCATGAGGTAGTCGAAGAATGTCAGACGAGTGGATGTGACTACGAAAAGAGAACACCACATGTACATACTGCTATTCATTTTGAAAGCAATCAAGGGGCAAATGAGTTATGGAAATGTGATGATTGCGATGCAGAAATTACAAAAGAACATCAGTTTGGATCAGAGACCATTGACCCATTAACTTTTGATAAAGTACAAACTTGTGAGACACCAGGTTGTAATGAAGAAAAACGGATTCGTCATAGTACGGAAGCAAATCCACACATTTATTCTTTTGCTGGTTCGGATGAAGCAAAAGAAACGTATACTTGTGAAGTTTGTGGAGACTCTTATACACAAGAACATAGTTGGGATACAGGAACGTATCATGATGGATATTTTCATCAGGAGTGCCAAAATCCTGATTGTGGTCAAACGAGAGAGTATCATAACCATATCAAGGGTGATCCAAGAATTTCCTTCTTTAATGATGGCTCTGAAAATTGTTATAAAGTCGTTTATTATTGTTCTGTTTGTGGAGAGTATGTAGATGAAGATATGCCGGTTGGACATGACTTGGAAGACGATGGTGATATCTACATTTGCCTTAATCCAGGATGCAATTATACTAAGGAAAAGGAAAGTAGTAGTTCTTTCGAAGATGGACCAGAAATTTTTGATGAAGTCTCTCAGTCACAGACTCTACTATCGGAGATTATTCCTTCTATTGAAGATAAAAATCAAGAAAATGATATGATTCTTCCAGAAGAAAGTACGCCAGTAGAAAGCGAACAAGAAGTGATTCCTTCAGAGACCGAAGTACAAAATGAAGTAACAGAGGTACAGGAACAAGAGGAAGAATCTTTACCAGAAGAATCGCAAGAGACAGTACCTTCTGAAGAAGAATCGCAGGTAACCATTTCTATGGATGAAATTATAAATGAAGTTCTTGCCGAAGAAATTATCTACTATTATAAAGAAGAAGAATCTTCGGAGTTAGAAGGAGAAAAAGTCCTAGAATTAACGCTCTAATTAAAAATTAGAATAAATGGAAAAGGGGAGAAAATATATGAAGTCAAAGAAAAAATGGTATCAATCGGTTGGTAATTGGTTAATAATACTAGTTTGTATTATCTTATTACCAATTTTGATTGTGAATCTATGGATTTTGTTCCAAGCAAAGACGGATGCAGACAAAATACCAAGTGTGTTTGGGTATAAACCGTTTATTGTTTTATCAGGTTCTATGGAGACAGAAATCTTTAAAGGGGATTTGATTATTACAAAAGAAGTAGATCCAGAAAGTTTAAAAGAAGACGATGTGATTGCTTTCCGTGATGCGGAAGATACTGTTACGACCCATAGAATTATTGATATTGTGGAGGAAGACGGAGAAACTTACTTTATTACGAAGGGTGATAATAATAATACCCAAGATCGTAATATGGTGGAACTAGACGATGTCGAAGGAATTTATGTATTCCGTATTCCTGGAATGGGTAGTATGATGAATAGTTTAGCCAAACCAACGACAATTATCATTCTATTTTTGGGTATTACGATTATATTTATAATAGGATTTGCCATCTCAAATAAGAAACAGAGAGATTTAGAACATAAAGAGTTTTTAGAGTACAAACGTAAGAAAGAACAAGAAGAAAGAGAACAACAAGAGAAAGAAACAACACCAAAAGAAAAGTCTTCCAAAAAGAAAGAAGACTCTAAAAACAAATCTAAGTCAAAGAAGGCTTAGGATTAAATTCTGGTAAACGGCTATTTTATAGCGTTTACATATAAATAGGAACGCATAAATTCCTATGCATAAAAGTTTATGCGAAAATATAAAAAGAAAAGGAGGTGAAACAATGAAAAAGGTAAAATTATTCTTAGTTGCAGCTTTAGTATTCGGAGTAATCCTTTCTTCTTATGGAGTAAGTGGAACTTATGCTAAATATGTATCTGAGTTAAGTGCAACTGCTGACCAAGCAAGAGTAGCACGTTGGAATTTTGGTATCAAAGATGGTAGTTTAGAAGAAGGTGATTTTTCTAATACTGTTAAGTTAAACTTGTTTGCTAGTTCTTATAAGTGCAAAACTTCTGATAATGGTAATTGTGTTCAGGCATTAACTCAAACTGAAAATGAGCAACCTGGTTCAACAAGTGCTGATAAAGTTGTTGCTCCAGGAACCAGTGGAAGTGCTAAGATACAAATTTCTATTGATGCAGAAACTGCATTTACTTTAAAATTTGGACTAGGTGCTGCTGATGGTAACAAGGTTGTATTGACAGATGAGGAAGTAAAGGCAGCATTGAGTAATGACACTTCTTTAATTAGCAAGTTAAAAGAAAAGAGAGTTCTTAATACTGACGAAACTTATAGCCCAATTAGATTTAGTCTCAATGGTCAATCAGGTAATGGTCATGACAACGTTAAAGTAGAGAATATTGAATATTCTAAATTTGCGGAAAGTCTAAACTTGTTCATTTCCAAAATGCAAGGTAATGATACATTTAAAAAGAACTACTTCTTATTAAAGAATGGTAGTACGGTTGTTACGGATGGAGATTCTCCAGTATTCCAACCAAAATCTAAAAAAGGAACATCACTTCCTCTTGAGTTGGGATGGAAATGGGAATTCGAAAGTACAGTACTAGACGATTCGGATGGAAGCATAAAGAAAGCTGTAGATAAACTTGATACTGCATTAGCAAGTAAGAGTGGTAAGACAATTGACTTTAATCTTAAAGTTGACATTCAACAATACAACGGGTAATCGAATGCAATTTATGGAAGTTAAATCTATTTAGCTTCCAAATAAGTCCATGAGTGATCATGGATTTATTTGGAAATTAAAGGACTAGAAAGGAGAAGAATTATGACACGTAATAATAACAATTATAATATATATTCAGAATCTAATCGTGAAAAAAGAACGAAGAGAATTGTTATGATTATTATTATTATCTTCATAATTCTTTTTCTTATTACAAGTTGTAGTTGTACTGCAAAGTTTTGGGGAAAAATTGGAGATCTTTTTGTCAATGAAATGGACGTAGATATTGATAAAGATCGAAATGATTTAGAACCGATTGTAAATAGAGAATTGCATTTTGATTTTGATCAGGATGGAATTGAAAATAAGTATGATTTTGATTATGAAATGTATGTTACGGATGAAGATGGAAAAGTTACGTATTCTTATTTTGATATTTCTCCACATGAATTTTCTTGTACGACTAGTGATGCAGCTATCGCTACTTGTTATGTAAAAAAAGATTATGTGGTGATTCGTCCGAAGAAAATTGGAAATGTAGAAATTATTTTGGAAACAAAAACAAATGGGAAACTATATCAGGCAAAACTTGGAGTTAGTATATTAGATGCAAATCGTTATATTAGGTTATCTAATCATAGAGGAACGATTTATTTAGATGGAAGTCGAGTATCTTTATTGACTTATACGTTAGTAGGGTTATCTGGAAAAGTTACAGTTACAGTTGGAAATGAAGATATTGCTAGTGTGACTGTAGAAGATGGAGTTTTGAAAGTTACTGGTAAAAAAGCAGGAAAAACGGATATTACAGTTTCCGTTACAGAAAATGGTCATACGTATTCTGATACATATCATTTGACTGTGGAAGAGAAACAACCTAGTCAACAAACTTCTTCTAAGAAACATGATAGTTCTTTGAGGTCATTAAAACCTTCTAAGGGAAGTATTCCTTTTCAATCTGGAGTGTATGATTATTATTTATTTGTGGATTCTAGTGTGAAAGAATTTACTTTAGATGCCGTTCCGAATGATAAAAATGCCAAAGTAAAATATTGGTTTAATGGAGAGTCAGTAGATTCTTTAGAAGATTTAGAACTAAAGCCAGGAGAAAATGAAGTTGTTATCGAAGTAACAGCGGAAGACGGAAGTAAGAGTGAATATCATGTTCATATCTATAAAGAGAATAGTGAAAACAATACTTTAGATGATTTAAAAGTAAGTGAAGGAAAACTAGAACCGAAATTTCAATCCGATGTTTTACATTATGATGTAACTGTTGATTCTACAGTGGATTCTATCGATATCTATCCGGAAGTTCATGATTCTAAATCAAAAGTAACTTATAAATATAACGGAGAAGTAGTCGATGATTTAAATGATTTACCATTAGACTATGGTGATAATGAAGTTGAGATAGAGGTTACTGATGAAAATGGAAATACAAGAACTTATACAGTTACCGTTCACAGAAAAGAGCGAAAAGTTGTTCTTGACCGTGAAGAATATCATTTATATGTAGATGAAAACGGAAAATCTGTTTTGTTATACCATGTGTATGAAGATGGAGTAGAATTAGAACCTGGTTCTTATGATCCGAAAGATATTGAAGTAGACTTCCCGGGATATCAAGGAGATTATACAGTAAAAGATGGTTATATTGTTTTTGAACCAGAAGAAGATGACTTCGATAAGGAATTCCCATTGACGTTAGGTTATGAGGATTCTGAGACAGAAACAGGTGTTACTTTCCAACAAAAAGATTATTTCTTACGGACCCCTACGGATCACTTAGAAGGAGATATTACTTCTGAAAATGCTTTTCGAAGTTTTGTTCTACAAAGTAATTTGTTTACTGGAGAAGTAGATTGGAAAGAAACCGAAGATGGAATTCGTATTTTTCAAAAAGATAATCCAGATATCTATATTGATGTTTCTTTTGACAAGGATAATTTGACAGTGCATTCTGTTGAAGGAAAAGATTCTATCGCTGTAGAGGTAGAAGTTAAAAAAGAAGGAGATTATCAATTCCATGTCAAAGGATTTGTTCCTGGAATTACGTCTCCTGTAGATGAATTTAATATTCAATTACATGTAACAAGAAAATACTTGTTAAAACTCGATGCGAATGGTGGAATTATTAATTCGTTTACGTCTCAATACGAGTTCCAATTAGATCGTGGAGAAACCTTTGATTTATCTACCTATTTAGATGGTTATCGAGTTGATGAAGATTGTAATTATTACGCAATTGTTGAATTTAATACAAGTCCTGATGGAAAAGGAACTTCTTACAAAGATACGATTTCTATCACGGAAGATACAGTTTTATATGCCATTTATTCTGATACTCCATTGGAGGAGGTACCTGCTGAAGAAAAGACTTTGTATTTAGTGGATGTGGATTTATTCCATAATGAAGAATATTTTAATCTTTATGGAGAAGATAAAGTGATTTATCCTGGAGCACATGGATCTTATATTATGCGCTTTACCAATGAGACAGGGAATGATATCAAGATTCAAAATATTTCTTTGACAGAAGATACGATTTGTATCGATGGAGAAGGATGTTTGAATATGGGATACGTCATAAAAGATCATCAGGGAACCTATTATTATGGAACAGGAGATCATAATTATCAATTACTTGCGAGTCATACGGAAAGAAATATGATTTCTGTACCAATCCCTTTGGCAGTAGGAGAGACAGCAGAGATTTCTCTACTATGGGAATGGATTGACTATGATGATGTGTTTAATAATCATTTGGATACGATGATAGGAAATTTAGCTGCTGCGAATGTAAATGATACACTTTATTCTTTGACAGTAGGAATTCATTATGAAACGATTCCTCGTAGCTGTGAAAGAGAGCCTGGTCAACCATGAAAATGATTAAAAAGGGATTCTTTTGGCTTATTACGTGTGTATTATCTTTCGTTGTTTTGTTTAATATCTATAATCTTATTAACTTAAAGATATTCAAAAATGATTTGACTTCAGTGTTTGGTTATGCTATGTTAGAAGTCGTATCTGGGTCGATGGAACCAACGATTCGGGTAGGGGATTTGGTTATCATTGATACAAATTATCATGATTACCAAAAGAATGATATTGTTACTTTTCGTGATACGAATGGATCATTTGTAACCCATCGAATTGTGTCGATTCAAGATGATAAAATGATTACCAAAGGAGATCATAATAATTCTCAAGATGAAGAAATGCCAACGAAAAACATTGTTGGAAAGTATTTGTTTCGACTTCAGGGAGTGGGAACGATTCTTACATCGTTAAAAAATCCTGTCGTTAGTATTTTGATTTTTATTATCGGATTTCTAATTTGTTATCTTATCAGTTATGATAAAGAAGAAAAAGAATTGATTAACCAAGAAGAATATCAAGAATTTTTAGATAGAAAAGCGGGTATTTTACCAAGAATGGTTGTTTCTTTAAAGAAAGAACCTTCGGAAAAAGAAATTTTGAAAAAGAAAAATAGTAAAAAGAATCGAAAAAGGAAGAAGAGAAAAAAGAGAAGAAGGTGAGGAAATGAAACGGTTATTACATAGTAAAACTTTTCGTAATAATTTAGGTAAGTGGTTATTGATGTATGCTGGAATTATGGTTTTATTTACTACTGTAATTACCTATTCTAAATATGTTAGTAGCATGATGACGAATGATTCCTCAAGAGTTTCTACTTTTGATGTTTCTCTTCTAGCAGAAAATTGTACCACTACTGATGAGAATGGTTACTGTAATGTTGGTACACGTAGACCTACTGAGCAAATTGATTATTATTTTACTTTAAATTACAACTTAGAAGTAAAAACTGATCTTTTTTTCACGTTTTATTTAAATAATCGCTTTAGTTTTGTGGAGGAAGGAATTTGGGAAGTTACGAAAAATGGCAATCAGGAAGTCCTTACTCCTGTGAAATTGAGCGATGGAACTTCTGTTCATTTGGGTAAAGAACAATTAGATGTACAACATATTGTGGGTGGAGATGTCGAAGGATATCAGACGTATACAAAGAAAGTGATGGAAATTTCAGCAGGTAATAAAGATACGAAATTGTATAAGATTTCTGTTCGATATAATAAATCTTATTGTCCTGCAGGAGGAAATTGTCCTACTACACAAGAAGATTATTATAAAAATGTGACTTCTAATATGTATGATATTTTGCGTGTTGGATACTCTGCTACTCAAGTAGTAAAGTAAGTATAGAGAAAGGGTATGATTAGAATGGATAAGAAAACAAAAAAGATTGTAAAAGTAATCTTATATGTAGTGTTGGCTTTGACGGCAACCAATTCTAGTCAAGTCGCTACGACTCATTCTAAATATATGGAGAGTGAAGATTATGCTTTGGTTTTTGAGAATCAATTGTATCAATTAAACCAAGGTTCTTTGACGTTGTTTTACGATAAGTATGGTTCTACTCCCGAACAATTTCATACCTTTTTTAACATTACGCCTGAAGATATTGGAGTAACGGATTCTTCGAAAATTACGTATCAGATTGTAAAACCTTCAGGATGCAATTTGGTTTTGGATGAACGTACAGTAGGAAATGTTCTTTCCCATAATAGGGATAATACAGAAATCAAAATTCAAGGTGAGACGCAAATTGATGTTTTGTGCAATCCTGATGACGCTAGTGTTCAAAATGGAAGTTATTGGCGAATTGATGTGTCTATTTGGAAAAAAGTGGAAAATGAGGATCAATTTCTTTATAAATCAGGAAGTCTTCCTTTATATGAACGTCCTTATCAACCAGAAGTTGATGATAATAAAATTGTTGAAGCGGAAACTGATGCGGATGCTTTTGAACGACTTTTTGCTTATTTAAAAGAATATGTAAAATCTTCGGGTGTTTCTCAGTCAGAAGAAGCATTTATTACTGGCGCATTGGAAACTTATATTTCACAATATAAGGATGGCGACGTGATTGATTTTTCAAAAACCTTACCAGGATTGATAGTAAAAAAAGAAGGAAATCAATATACTTTTTCTGTCGAGGAAAATCTATTTGGATATGCTAGAACATTATCTGATCGATCAACAGCACAAAAATATATGTACTTTTATCTTGATACAGCAAGTGACCATTTTAATGATTCTGCAATCTATGTTTTTGAGTATTATCTAAAAAACTATTATTATATTGAAGATGAGGAATCTTTGGATTTGGTTATGACCTATGTGAATGTATTTTTGAAGGAACAAAGCACGAACTTTGGGTCATTTCTTCAAACAGGAGTTCCGACATTGGGCGGAGTAAGAGTATATTCTAATCCATTGAGGTTGAGATTATCTGGTACTCCTAATCTCTTAGATTCTGCTAAGGCTTATTTTAGTCAACCTGCTTCGATTGCTTTTGATACGCAAGAACAAATGCAACAGGCTTTTACTGATTATATGTCTTCTTTGAAGAATAATAATCCTATTTATGCATCTATGTTATCTGATGCTGCCGTTGAAAAGATTTCTACGGATAAAGAGATTTTAGCATCTATTGCGAGAAATAGTACAGGTACTCGTGTATCTACTTTCGAAGATTATTTTGAAGTATATGATGAAGTCGAAGACAAATATCTTATGGTGACGATTTCTTCGGATGGGGTGGAGAATTTTGTAGAAATTAGTGAATTGATTACTAAAGAAAATGTCCAAAAAAATACATTTGATGCTTTGCAAGACGTCACTTTTACCAAGGATTCTCCTAAGAGTGGGTATTTGGATGTAACGTTGACTTTACAAAGACAACCTTCTCCTTCTAGCGATGCTCCTGAGGAAATGGAACCAGGAATAGAGGAAAATGAGAATGAAGTGATGGGAGATTCGTCAGAAGTAAATTCTGATCCTGTTACGGATTCTAGTGATACTACTACGGATTTTCAAGAAGAAATACAGGATGATGCTCCTTTGACCGATGAGAATGTTTCGGAACCTCTTTCTCAGGAAACGGCTCCTTCTTTACCAGAAGAGAGTTCAACGACAGAGGAAGAAGAACAGGAAGTAGTATCCTCTCCTTCCGAAGAAAAACTTGACAAGATGGAGGAAGTTTCTTCTTCAGAAACTAGCACTTCCGATTCTCCTCTTTCTACACCAGAATCGTTACCTGATTCTAGTATGGAACCTGAGGTAGATATGGATTCTCTTCCTATCTTACCTGAATCTATCGATTTGAGTCAGCTTACGGAAGAAGAACGGGCTTCTATTATGGAACTAATTCAATTATTAGATGAAAAATTTGGTCAATCAAGTATTTTAGAAGATGGTACACTTGCTTCTCATGTTTCTGTTCTTCTCGATGAGAATGATCAACTTGTCATTCAATATCTTGTTACTATGAAAGAAGAGACAGTAGTGGAACAGGTCGTTCCATCAGAAGATGTATTACCTACAACGGTTTATCTTATGGGATAAATTTGTGCTTTTTCCTGCTTCATTTTTCTGTTTATTCGTAGTAAACTATACTTAAGATAAAGGAGTATAGACTATGACAGATGAAACTTTAGATTTGAAATGTCCCAGTTGTCGTGCCCCTCTTCGCTTTTTTCCTAGTAGTGGGCGTTGGGAATGCGACTATTGTGGGTCAAAATTTAAACTGGAAGAATTACAAAATTTAAAACAAGAACGAAAAGAACGACAAAAACAAAAAACACAATCCGACGGATATATTTGTAAAAATTGTGGCGCAAAAATCTTACTTTCTGAAAATACTTCTGCGACTTCGTGTATTTATTGTCGCAGTACCGCTATTATTCCGGAACGATTAGAAAATGAATTTACTCCCAATTCCATTATTCCTTTCCGCAAAACGAAGGAAGAAGCGGTTGCAGCTTTTCAAAAATTTGGAATTCGAAAGATTTTCGCACCGAAAGAGTTTACGAGTAAGAAAAATATTGAGGAAATTCAAGGTATTTATATTCCCTTCTGGCTTTATGATTTTCATTTAGTAGGAAAAGCCTCTGGAGTGGGGAAGAATAGTGCCTCTGTTCGTAGTGGAGATTATCTTGTTACCACTACTAGAATTTATCATTTTGAAAGAGATTGTGACATTCCTTTTTTTGATATTCCTGTTGATGGATCGAAACATTTTGACGATGCTTTGATGAATTCGATTGAACCATTCGATTATAAGGATTTAGTTACTTTTGATTCGGCTTTCTTATCCGGTTTTCTTGCGGAACGCTATGACTTGAAGAAAGAAGAAGCCGTAGGTAGTGCGGTGAAACGTGCGGAAGGTACGGCTTTAGGTCAAGTGAAATTGACTCTTTCTAGATATCAGACGACAGAGATTCAAAACCATTCTTTTGAACCAACGAATTTAGATGGTGAATATGTTCTTTTACCGGTTTGGCTTTTGAATATTCGTTATAAAGGGAAATTGTATCCTTATGCGATGAATGGACAAACAGGAAAAATGATTGGTGATTTACCTGTTTTGGAATGGAAAATTCTTCTTTATGGATTGATTCTCTTCTTGATCATTGCCGTTATCATTTCCTTAGGATTCATTCTATTAGGAGGGTATCGGTTATGAAAAAGTATTTTCTATTTGCCCTTGTTTCTTTTTTTCTTTTCTTTTCTTTTGCTTCTGCGAAAGAAGTCGAAGTACAGGAACGAACGGAAGAAAATCGTTATGGAATTCCTTCGCGTTTTGAGTTAAACGAGAAAACGATTGGAAGTGCTACCACCATTCCTTATGTAAATGCCGACGAATTGGTTTATGACTTCGCAGGATTATATACAGATAGTGAATATGAAAAAATTCAAGATTTAACGCAAGAGTTAAATGAAAAGTTACCTTTTCGGGTTGTCGTGGTGACACAAGATAATATTGGTTCTCGATCCGCGATGGAATATGCCGATGATTTCTATGATTACAATGATTTTGGACCGGATGGTGTTCTTTTACTGATTGCGATGGATGTAAGAGAAGTGTATATTTCAACGGCAGGAGATGCCATTGGAACGATTAGTAATCCTAGAGTTGAAACGATATTAGATGCGGTTTATAGTTATCTATCTTCGGGAGATTATGCTTTCGCGACAGAGCGATTCCTTTCTAGAGTGGAGTCTTATCATTCTTCAGGAAAAGATGCTTCTGTTGGAGACTATAAAGTTCTACCGGATGGCAAAATCGTTTTTTATAAAAAATTACCGATTCTTCCTATTTTGTTTTTCTCTTTGGCTATTACCACTGTTATTATGATTATCGCTGTCAATTCTTATAAAAAAATTGTTTTGGCAACTAATGCGAATGAATATCTGAGTCAAGGAAATGTCGTCGTAAAAAATATAGAGGATCGATATGTAAATAGCGTCACAACAAGAACGTACAGTCCTGTTTCTTCCGGTAGCAGTGGAGGAAGTAGTGGTGGTTCTAGTGGCGGATATCATAGTAGTAGTTCTGGTGCTTCTCATGGTGGTGGCGGAAGACACTTTTAAAAATGCAATTTTTTGCATTTTTTTTCTTGCCATTTTTTTCTTGCTATAAAAGTTCTTTTTTGGTTGATATTATTAATGTAGAATTTTTGGAGAAAGAAAGAGGTGATTCTTTTGAATTTGAAAAAAATGCTACAAATGTTTGCCCTCATTCTTCTAACAGTCTTTCCTTCTATAGTATTCGCTTATTCTTCTTATGTTATACCTGGTGGAGAAAATATTGGAATTCATCTGGAAACGAAATATGTGACAGTGGTTGGATTCTATAAAGTAGAAAATCATTATATTGGCGAAGAGAGTGGATTTCAGATTGGAGACCAAATTCTTTCCATCGAAAACGAAGAAGTAACGGATATCGATCAAATGATTTCTTTAGTAGATACCTATAAAGATCAAGAGAATGGAATTGCAGTTTCGGTTTTACGTGGTCAACAAGAGATTCCTCTTTCGATGAGTCTTCAAAAAGATGCTTCTGGTTCTTATAAGACGGGAATCTATGTGAAAGATCAGATTAACGGAATTGGAACTCTTACTTATGTTGATCCAACGACGCATGTTTACGGTGCTTTAGGACATGAAATTGCGGATCGGAATACTTTAGAGAAGGTAGAGTTAAAAGAGGGAACGATTTTCAAATCAGACGTTACCAATGTACGAAAAAGTAGCGATGGGAATCCTGGAGAAAAGCAAGCAAAGTTCTATCACGATATGATTTTTGGTGATATTCAGCAAAATGAAGATACCGGTATTTTTGGAACTTTTACGAGTGAGATTTCCTCCATGGACGCTATCGAGGTCGGGAAACCTGAAGATGTCCAGACAGGGAAGGCTAGGATTCGAACTGTTTTACAAGGAGATACCATCGAAGAATTCGAAATTGAAATTTTAGAAATCAATGCGCATGTGCCAACCAAGAATATTCTATTTCAAGTGACGGATTCTCGATTACTCGATGAAACAGGAGGAATTGTCGCGGGGATGAGTGGAAGTCCCATCATTCAAAATGGAAAACTCATTGGTGCGGTGACTCACGTAGTTGTAAACGATACAGATAAAGGGTATGGAATCTTTATTACGTCGATGTTAGAAGAAGGGGAGAAGAGTGATTAGGTCACTCTTTTTCTTTGACTTTTTTACAGTCTCGTGTTAGGATACAGGTAGTAAGGAGGTTTCGTATGTTAAAAGAATTTAAAGAATTTATTCAAAGAGGAAATGTACTTGACTTGGCTGTCGGTGTCATTATGGGTAGTGCTTTTGGAAAAATTGTTACTTCTGTTGTCAATGACATTCTTATGCCTTTTATTGGAGTTATCATTGGAGGAATTAATTTTCAAAGCCTATCTTTCAAAGTGAAGGATGCGACGATTTACTATGGAAACTTTATTCAAAACGTAGTTGATTTCTTAATTGTAGCAGCTTGTATTTTCTTGTTTGTGAAAGTGATTAATCGCTTCTTATCTTTTTCTAAGAAAGAAGAGGAAGAGAAGAAAGAGGCTCCAAAGAAGAGTGAGGAAGTCGTCCTTTTAGAAGAGATTCGGGATTTATTAAAAAGCAATGGAAACGGAAAGAAACAAAAATAATGTTTCTTTTTTCTTGCGGTTTTTGGCTTCGTTCGTTATACTTATTATAGTAGGATGGAGGAAGAAAAATGAATCGAAAAGGTTTTACTTTAATAGAGATGTTAGCTGTCGTCATTCTTTTAGCTGTTTTGATGGGAATTGCGGTTCCTGCATATCAAAAATATATTGTTAGTTCACGGAACAGTTCTTATAAGACGGCAGAACAGAGTATGGTGAAGGCAGGAACAGCGGCGATGTTGGACTGTGTCAACAGTATGGGGAGTGACATGTGTCTAGATAAAAGAATGCCACAGAACGAAGGAGACTCTACGACGATTACTCTTAAAGAATTGATTGATAATGGTTATATGAATAAGATAAAGGATCCGAAAAGAAGAAGTGAATTTTGTGATGCGGAGAAGTCTTATGCGTATGTTAAAAAGAACAAGTTAGCGGACGGTGGTGGCTATACGTATTATGCTTGTTTGATTTGTGATGGTTACAAGAGTAAAGACTGTATCGAGTAAAGAATCGAAAGATTCTTTTGGTACTATAAAAGTGTAATAATTAATTACAGAAATGTGATTGAATATTACACTTCTTTTTATTATGATTG
>CANQHQ010000030.1 GCA_947623825.1 uncultured Bacilli bacterium | reverse complement strand
ATTATCAAACTTCAATTTTTTAAAATTGCATAAGAAAACCTCTAGAAAAAATCTAGGGGTTTGTCTACACTCTGAGGGAAAATTTATTTTTCCCTTTTTAAATGTTCTTTTTTCTTTTGAAACGTAATCGTTTGTGATTTTTCTTTAATTTTCTAAAATAGAAGAAGAGCCGAAGAAGGAAAAGAAGAAGAAGGAACCCAAGACAAATTCCAAGAACCAACATCGGTCTTTCCTTGAAATAGCGAGAATAAGAAAAAGTTAATTTCTGTTCTAGTACAACTGGAATAGTTTTGATTTCTTCTCCCTGATAGGTAATATGTAGAGATCCTAATGTGTCTCCGATTTTCATTTGAGGAGTAACGACAGAAATCCCATCATAATCGACATGAAAATCATCTCGTGAGGAATCCAATTTCAAGTAAAAAGAAACATCTTCTGGCATTGTGATAGAGACACTATCTTCTTTTGCATCCTTTGTATCTAAAGAAAGAAGCGCCTCTCCTTTAGAGAAAATCTTTTGATATCCATAATTTTGAAAATAATACTCATAGATATGAATCGCATCGGTTACGTGGTAATAACTAGGTTGAATAGGGGCCCGGGCTGTCACTAATAAATAATAAATGTCATGGGCTTCGTCATACGCGATACTAGCCAAACATCTTCCCGCATCATAAGTGTAACCAGTTTTCGCACCTAGAATATAATCTGCTTCCAAGTGATATCGAGATAAAGTACTACTCAAAGTAGAATGAAAGGTCATACTTCCATCATGCGTAACGTAAGTTTTGGTTTCAAATACTTCTCGAAACATTTCGTTTTTTAAGGCTTCCTTTAGAAAAATTGCTACTTCCTTAACTGTAGAATAATGTCCCTCACAATCGAGACCAGAAGTATTTACAAAATGGGTATTTTTTAATCCTAACGATTGCGCTTTTTCATTCATCCATTTCACAAAAGGTTCTTGTCCACCTGCTAGAAAAAGAGCCAACGCATTGGTCGCATCTGCTCCACTAGGAAGAAAGGCTCCATAAACCAAATCCCGATAAGTCACTTTTTGTCCCCAACGAAAACCCGCAACGGAAGCATTGGCTTCTACCAATCCTTCAAATACTTTTCCGGTTAGAGTCACCTCTTCTTCCATATCCTGAATGTGTTCAATCGCTACCAAAGTCGTCATAATTTTGGTCATACTCGCAATCGAAACTGGTTCATCTTCACCTTTAGCGGCGATAATTTTATCTTCATTTAAATTGTATAAAACCATGTTGGAAGAAGCAATCTCTACCTCTAACGCAAAGGCAGGAAAGGGAATCAATAAGCATAAGATACAAAGGATAATTTTTATTTTTTTCATCATTTACCCTCCAATCATAAGAAGTTTCTATGCAACTCCTAGATATTCTTCTAAGGTCACACCCTGTTGATAAACTTCGGTTGCCACGGAAACACCAAGATAGCGTACATGCCATGGTTCATAAGCATACCCCGTAATGGATTCTTTTCCTTGAGGATAACGAATGATGAAACCATAGAGATGGGCATTTTCCTTGAGCCAAATTCCCGCAGGAGTTCTTCCAAAAGAACTATTCAAGTCTCCAACATCGAAGGCAAGCCCCGTTTGATGTTCTGATTGACCAGGTTTAGCTGAATAGGTATTTGCTTTTTCCTCTCCATCTCGATTAACATAATTTTGATAAAGTGTTTTTTGATAAGAATAAGACCGATATCCCGAAAGAAGAGGAAGAGAGTATCCTTGCTTTGCGGCTGCTTGTTGTAGTTCGGTTAAAGCATTTCTCGCTTCTTGATTTTCTCCGGGTGCATAATTCGAAGGAAGAGAGTGTGTTTTATTGACAAGAAGAATCCCCCGAATATAAGTAATATCACTCTTACGGACAACAACCGTACGACTCTTTTCCGCACGATTTCCGAAAGAATCTTCAACAGAATAATGAATAGAGTAGGTACCAGCAGTTTGAATATCTACTTTAGAATCAACGACGACGCGCGAAGTGACATCTCCATCGTAATTGTCAGAAGCATGGTATCCAGGTTCCGTATAAGTAGCTCCTACCGAGATATAGATGGTATCATTTCCTTCCAATTCTAACGTAGGAGCTTGATCATCGACAATAGTTACTGTTCTTGTCACAGATGTTTGATTTTGTGCCGTATCCGTTACTTCGTATACGACTTCATAAGTACCTGGTGTTTTCTCATCGATATGCGATGTTACTTTTACTCGATCTGTTACATCTTGGTCTACATCGTCCAAAGCCTCAAAGCCTTCTTCTACATAAGGCTGACCATAAGAGAAAGTAAGAGGATTTTCTCCATGAAGAGTAATTACTGGTGCGTTTTTGTCTTTTACGATGACGGTTCTTTTTAATGTTTGAAAAGGTAAGTGATAAGTGATTTCATAAGTACCTACTTTTTCTGTATCCACCGTTCCTGTTCTTCGTACCAAAGAGCGAAGAGGTAGAAAAAAAAGATTGGCCTGTACTCCTTCTTCTTGATAAGTTTTCCCTAAAGCCACTTCTACCGTTTTCTTTCCTTTTAATTCAAAAGAATGAAAATAAGAAAAGACCGAAAACCCAATCAATCCCAATAGAAAAACAACAACAGAAATAAAAATTTTCTTTTTCATAAGAACGCCTGCCTTATTTAACAATTTTATCAAGTCTTTTACCTAACCTTATTATAACACGAAAAGAAAAAAGAAAGAAAATTTCTAAAAAAGATGAAAGAAAAATTTAACTATGATATACTGAAAATAATAGGATGGTAAAGAATATGAAAAAAGAAGAACAAAAAGAAACCAAAAAGAAGCCCTTATTTACTTATGAACATACCGTAAATCTCTATCAAGTTTCTTCGTACATAAAAACATTAACGAAACATTTTCCAGAATACTATCTTCCCGATATGATGTATGCATCTATTCTTTTAATAGCGATTTTTATTGGTTATGCCCTTGCTTCTTCCCAGATATTTACCCTTATTTTTCCTTTTCTTTTTTGGGAAATTGTGATACTCCTCTTGATTAAAATGACCACACCAGGTCGGATACGAAAAAGAATGTTCAAAGAATTTTCTCAAAAGGAAAATCGTTCTCTTTCTATTGATTTTTATCAAGAGGAATGGGTAGTAAAGAAAGACAATATGACTTACCAATTTTCTTACCAAGAAATCACACGTTGGGTAGAAGAAGGTGACCTTTTTCTTCTAGCCCGTCACCAAAAAAATACCCCACTTCTAATTTTAATTAGGAAAGAAAATGCTTCAAAAGAACTTCTTTCGTTTTTAGAAGAAAAGAGTAGAGAATTAGAAAAAGAAAAGGTACATCAAAAAAAGGAGATTCCAAAAGAACAAAAAGAGGATCGAAGACTGATGTGGGTATCCACGATTCTACTCATTTTATCGATTGGAAGTCTTCCTCTAGGATGTTATATTGTCATGAAAACGCTATCCAAAGAAAGTTTTCATATCATTCGCTTCTTTGAAAGTTTACGCTATATGCTTTGGATGCTCCCTATTCCTCTTTGTTCTTTCCTTTTCGGTTGGAAATATAGAGAAAAATTAAAAAGAAGCAGAGAGAACAGAATAGTAGGAATAGGAATTTGTCTCTTCCTTCTTCTTGTTAGTCTCCCTTCCTTTATGCCTATGAAAGAAAACTATCAGAAATTAAATTTCTATAAAGAAATCAGTGAAATTCAGTTTCCCAAAGAAGGAAAAAGTTATCAAAACGAATGGGAAACGACCGAAAATGGAAAAACAACCAAAGGAAAAAAATATTCGATTCTCTTTCTAACTGAAAAAGATCAAGAATCTTTCTTGAGCCAAGTGAAAGAAAATGAAAACTGGGTAGAAGAAAAAGAAATCCAACCTGAAATAAAAAAGATATTGCCATTTACTCTTCGAGAAGAAATGAAAAACAAATATTTCTTAATCTACAATGACACAGAAAAAGAATATAATCAAATTTCTGAAGAAGAAAAAACATATCATTGGATTATATTTGTATATAACCAAAAAACACAAAGTTTAGAAATAAATGATTATTACCAAAAATTAGATAAAACAGAGGCGTAGACCAACACAAGTATGGGAAATGTACCGAGTGGTACGCAAGTTATAAAACAAATGAGTCTATAAGATAAGGTTTAGGAATAGATACCAAGTCCTAATGAATAGAAGAGGTGTAAAAATGATAAAATTAGAAAATTTATCCAAAAAGTACAAAACAAAAGAAAAAGAAATTCAAGTATTAAATAGCGAAAATTACCAATTTGAAAATGGAAAATTATATGCCATTATTGGGCACTCAGGTAGTGGAAAGACCACTTTACTGAATATTCTAGGTACTTTGATTGATTTTGATAGTGGAAAAGTAATCGTAGATGATGTAGATTTTGCGACGATGAAGGAAAAAGACAAAGCCAAATTTCGCAATAGAAAAATAGGATTTGTTTTTCAGTCTTATCTTTTAAATCCCACTCTAAAAGCCTATGAAAATGTGATTGTTCCCATGTACCTAAATCGAGATATTAAATCAAAAGAACGAAAAGAAAAAGCCATTGAATTATTAAAAAAAGTAAAACTAGAAGATAGAATAAACCATTTTCCCAAAGAATTATCAGGAGGAGAACAACAAAGAGTCGCCATCGCCCGCGCTCTTGCCAATAATCCAGAAATCATTTTGGCAGATGAACCAACAGGAAATTTGGACAAAGAGAGCGAGGAAATCATTTTTAAAATATTTGAAGATTTGAAGAAAGAGGGTAAATGTCTCATCATTGCTAGTCATAGCGATTATATTAAAGCATATGCCGATGTTGTTTTATCCGTAACAGATGGAAAATTAGAGGTAGTAAGATGAAATTTAAAGATTTAATTGTTTTTTCTTTTCGAAATACTTGTCGAAAAAAAATTTCCTTTTTGATTTTTCTTTTTATTATGACTGCCTTTGTTTCTTGTTTGTTTTCCTTTTCATTTAAAAAAGAGTATGAAACATATCAGCTAGATTATTATTACAAAAGTGCAGATGCACGATTCTTAAGAGTAGGATACGATTATTACAAAGAAGAGCCAATCAAAAATCGAGATGAAACATTAACGAAAGAGGAACGGATTGAACTTGCGGAAAGAGGAAGAAATAAGGCGATAGAAGTTATTTTGAAGAACAAACATGTCATCGGAGTAGGCAAGGGTAGAGATCCATATGCCTTTATAAATCAAATTGATGATAAAAATACCATGTTACAAATATATGGGGTTCCTCAAAAGAATAATATTCCTATCGTTTTAGGAGAAAATATTGATGCCTATGACGAAGATGAATTTGTTATGATTTGTCCACTAAACGTTATTTTAAAAGATGAAAATCAAAATATTAATTTGAATAAGTCCGTGAACATCGAACATTTATTAAATCAAACAGTAGATGTAAATTTAATGGGTGCCATACCTATGAAAGGAAAAATTGTTGGATTTTATGATACATATAAAAACTATACAGATGGTCAGACTTGTTATGCAAGTTATAAAAATGTAGAAAAAATGGATGCAATGCTCAGAGATGATGGTTTTAAAGAAACAGTAAATTATACGGGAGACCAAATTATGATTATGATTGATGACAATAGAAATCACAATGAAGTGATAAACTATTTAGAAGAAAATCATTTTAATCCGTCCTTTCCCTTTTTACTGGTATTGGGTGGAGAATTTAGTGTCATAAAATACTGCAATAAATTGACTTTGGCTATGACCCTTTTAGCAGGACTTACGGTTGGTTGCGTTTTCTTTCAAAATTATGTTCAAAACAAAGAGCAGTATTTTCTATATCACGCTCTAGGATATTCCCGAATTCAAATTATAAAAATGATTTTTGTAGAAAATTCTATTCTAATTTTCTTGGGATTTATACCAGCCATAGGAGTGACTCAAATCCTATTACGATTATATAAATACTTCATTTTGGCATCGGATAATCGTCTTTATTATATGAATCCAATAGTCGACTTACCAAGTAGTTTGATTGCGTTAGGAGTTGGATTACTGATTCCAATATTTTTAACTATCATTCTGTTTATTTTTACAGCCAAAAAATCATATGAGGAAGTAGGGGAGTGAATTGATTAAATTAGTATTTTCTTTCTTTCGTGAAAAACTAAGATTTATTTTATCCTGTTTTATTTTTACTTTTGTTTTACTCTTTTTTCTCTTCACAATTTCAAGTTACAATGAAGTAGAAGAAGAGATAGAGGAATTAAAAGGAAAAATCACGAATACAGAATGGACTATCAATATCATGGACTCGTCTCTCAAACCATTCATAGAAAATTTGGAACATGTTACAATTAAGGAAACTCATGATGCTGGATTTATTATCTCCTATAAAATTTCTATTGAGGAAAAATATGTAAAAGAAGTTTTAGCAAAGTTGGATAAAGATGAATTTAACGTTCAAAATTCCAATGAGGATATTTTAAGTGAAATCGAATCGGAAGAATCCGCACAACAATTTTATCGTTCCTTCATTTTCGCAGTGTTTGTCTTTACAATCGGTATTTTTTACATAGAAACGAGGCTTCTCCTTGCTTGGGATAATAAAAATATTATCTTTTTACATATCCTTGGATACCCAAATTATTTAATAGGGATTCTGATGGAATTAAAATTACTCTTTTCATCGACCGTTTCAGCAATCTTTGCCTGTCTAATATTTGCCACATTTGATCATGTTATCTACCCATGGCAATATTTTTTACCACTGATTGTTAGTATTAGTATCATTATCATTCAGTATCCACTCTTAATGAGAAGAATAAAAAAATTACAACTAACGAATTTATTCGATTAAAAGAAGATGGAATTTAAAAAATAAAAAAAGATTTGTTATGAGCAAAATCTAACAAATCTTTTTCTTTTTCGATTCTGGTTCCATTACTTGTATCCACTTATTACCGAATTTTTCTCTTAAAAAAGCAAGAAGTTCTGGGTCACAATCTTGTTTAGATATCACAACAACTTGCATTCCACTATCTGGTAGAGCAAAAAAATGAGAATTTGTTTCCACAGCTTTTTGAATGTACTCATATTTATAAGAAATTGAATACTTTCTGGTAACATTAAAATAGTTTTTATGAAATTGAATTGTTGTATAAGTTGGGTCTCCTTTTGGTAATGGTTGCATTTTTACTTTTGTTCTTTCAGTTTTGAACTTGAAAAAGACTATAAGTATGATAAAAACAAGAATACCAAGATAGAATTGATTTAGTACTCCAATAATGAAGAGTGCTGGGAGAGAACTTAAATATATAAAGAAACCTCTAGTCTGGTTCCATGAATGGTAAAATAACTCTAAAGGTAAATAACAAAAATCTTCTTCTACTAAATCGTGATTATAAGTGTATAACACTTTTTCCCTTGGGTTATATTCTTCTATTCTGCTTTCTTGCAATTTTTCTTCCATATTTTTTCACCTCATATACAAAAATTCTTACAGACAACGCAATCCGTATTCTCACAATTAATTGTAACATTTTTTAAGTACTAACCACAACTATTTGCAGGTAAATAACAATACAATTCTGTTAGTTAACACATATATTTTAAAATAAATCGAATAGCATTTTTCCCTTGTTATCGCATCACAACATATCTCCATCTTTATTAGAATCCGTGAAAGTTTTATTGTATCTTTCTATCAAGTCGGTCAAAGTTTGAGAAAAATTCTTGAATTTGTAGGAAATTGTTGTAAAATTGACATAAAATGTTGACCATATTCATCGACAAATTACTTAGAAAACTATATAATTCAACTTAAATCCACAGTTCTATTAGGAACTTTTATGAAATTTGAAAAAGTAAGAATCGATATGATGGCAAAATGGTATACACAAGAGACCATAATGCTTTGCCAATATCAACGGAATAAAGATATCAAAAAGAGGTGAAAAAATTATATGAAATGGTTAAAAAAAATGGAAAATATGGGTAAAAGAGGTCAATCAGTTGTTAAAACTTTGTATTATATATTGGTGTTTTTCCATCCGATAATAATACCTCTATCTTTAGTGTATTTTTTTGTACCTGACTTCATATTTGATTTACTACTAATTGGTATTCTCCTCTTTTTTATGTTACCCCATATTTTGAGGAAATGTTTAAAAACAAGTAAAAATTACTCTATCCTTGTGAGTTTTTTCGCATTTATTTTGTGGATAATTCTATTATTGATATTAGGAATCATTTCGGGATATTATTATCGTATTTTTTCTACTGAGAAATGGACGGATAGTTCTCTTTGTCCCGCAAGAGAAGGAATGATAGACTCCCTAGAAGAAAAATATGATATGATTGGTATGAATAAAAAAGAAATTTACAAAATCCTAGGTAATCCTAATGATGGTGTATGTAAATATGATCAGGAAGCGAATAATGATAATAAGAGTTGTTATAATTTATCTAATGACGGATATTATTACAAATACTATTGTGTTTATTTTAATGATAATGATATCGTTGTGGATTATAAAGTTGAAACATATGATTAAAATAAAAAATCTCACATAATCAATAAAAATTTTATTTATATCATGAACTTTACAATTCGTTTTTCAAACAAAAACGGTAGGAGTAGAATTTTTTAATAGTACAAACATCATGTTAATTTCTTTTTCTTGACGGATACCTCAATTTTTTTGCCATCGTCCGCATAGAGGATTACCATTTTCACTATGTTGCGATGGTTTTCTTTTTTAATCATCTTTTTGAATAAAAAAATTGCATCACTGAAAATTTGGATTAGTGGTGCTTTCTTTCTGTTGCACTATCCTCAAATAGTGTCACGAAATCACCTTGCCCTCCGATAAAGGCTCCCTGCATAGCGGCAAAGGCAATACTCGTATCGATATTTAAATCGGTTTCTGGATTCACTCCATTTTGTCTTAAAGCCCATTCGAATGTCATTTCTGGCATTCCGCCTTGGCGTCCCCCAATGACATTTTTTCCCTTTAAGTCGTCCAAAGAAAAATTTTCATATTTTTCTCTAGATACCAAGAAAGAACCATCTTTTTGGGTCAATTGCGCAAAGGTCTTCAAATAGTCTTTTTCACCTGCTTCGTATACATAGATACAAGCTTCACTTCCTGAAAAACCAATTTCTGCATCGCCAGACAAAACAGCTGCCGCTACTTTATCCGCTCCAGGCGTCAATACAAATTCGATATCAAGACCTTCTTCTTCGAAGAATCCAAGTCCTTTGGCAATATATTGCGGGGCATAGAATACCGTATGGGCTACTTCGGCTACTTTGATTTTTTCTAAGGATGGTGTATCTTTCTTCTTGTCATCATCATTGGCATTCAAATCTAGGAAAAAGAACGATCCGATGGCCAAAAGGATAATGGCAATTAGTAATAAATAAAAAATCTTTTTCATATATCCTCCTTTACATAGGTATTATATGAAAGACCAAAAAAAAGGTTATGAAAATGGAAATTGACAAGAATAGACACAGAAAAGGAGGAAAAAAACGATTAGAAATTTTAGAGAAAGGAAGATTGGGGTATAATAAAATGGGTGGTAGAAATGAAAGGAAAAATCCTAGGTGGAATTTTAATGGTTATCGCAATTGGTTTCATTTTTAGTGGATCTTCCATCGAATTCCTCACGGGATTTCAGATCGATAAACACAAAACGTTCCTCATCGAAGAAAATATCGATACTTCCTATCAAAAAATCACCTCAGATATGGAAAAATTGAGACAATCAATGACAGAAATGCAACCGTTTTTTTCTCTTTATTATGAAAATGTAGAGAGTGAAAAAGCATTCTATCAACAAAAATTACAAGAGATTAAGAAAGAGTTAAACGAGATTGATTTTGAAATTCAAAAAGTAAATGATAATTGTCAATTATCAGTCAATAAAGAAAGTAAAGCAAAGTGTAAATCACTACAGGATAATAGAAAAACAGCCCAGGAGACATACAATCAGTTAGAGACTACGTATGATGAGTTTTTACAACAACACGATGATTGGGTAAAAAGTGTGACCATCGCCATGGCAGAATAGGGGGGATAGCATGTTTCACAACGATGATGAAGTCATTGACTTTCTAGAAAAAACAAGAGAAATTGTGATTCCCAAAGAGATTTTGAAAGATCGTGAAAAAACGATTGAGGTGATTGAGGAACACTTAGAGGTAGAAATTCCTCGAAAATTAAAAAAGAAAAAAAGTATTGACAAGTATTTGGAAAAAATGAGTCAGGAGTATGTGGCTTTCAAGAAGAAAAAAAGACCCATTCGTTTTATCAAGAGTCTTTTATTCATGAGTCTTTATTTACTTCCTGCCTTACTTCTTTTTTGGTTCATTACGAAAAACAGTAATTACGAAACATTAAGACTTTGGAATCCTTATATCCTAACTATGATAAAGATATTTTCCGTTTTATCTATATTTTTAATGTGTTTGTTAGGTGTTTCTTATACCAAAAAGAACCCTCACAAAATAAATCATGGAACCGTCGTACTCTCCACCATATTAGTGGTGTATGCCATGGGAGTAGGTTCCGCTATTGATATGCTTTATGGAAAAGATAAAACATATCAGGAAAAGTTAATTGAAGAGATGATGAGTACGAGAAATTATCAGTACGTCGCCAATCTCTTTTATAATAGTAGAATGATTGAAAACACCCTATCGAAGATAGAAACGCAAGAGAATTCGGAACCATTATATGAATTCGAAGAAATCCAATTCGAAAGCAATCATTTTGCCAATCCTTACGAAGAGGAAATATTAAAAAAGGAATCAGAAGAAGATTTATATAAAATCATAAAATTAGAGGGTACATTACGGGATGGTGTATCGAAGTATACAGGTTACTTGGCAGTCGTCTACGATCCTTCCCGTGTAAAAATAGGAACGAGTAGTGGGGCAGGAATCGATCCACAGACGTCTTTTGGACAAATTTTATCTCAAATATCGAAGAATTATCATGCGGTAGTAGCGATGAATGCAGGAGGCTTCTATGATCCAGATTGGAGTAGTAATGGTGGCGTTCCTCATGGAATCGTAATTCAAGATGGAGAGATCAAAACAGAATTTGCCCGTGGAATCGATTCAGGAGGAATCATTGGATTTACGAAGGACAATCAATTGGTTTTGAAGAATATGACTGCTCAAGAAGCCATCGATATGGGAATCCGTGATGCCGTGGATTGGGGACCTTTTCTAATCGTGAACGGAAAAAATTATTTTAAAGAAGAACGTAGTAAATGGGCTTGTGCCAGAACAGTCATCGGTCAAAGAAAAGATGGTATCGTATTAATGTTAGTAATTGACGGAGGACAAGAACATAGCGTGGGCGCTAGTTACAGTGATTTGGCTGATATTATGGAACGGTATGGAGCGTATAATGCGGCTAGTTTAGATGGAGGAACTTCCACAGCCATGGTCGAAAACCATGAATATATTAATATTCCGTTCAATGGTCAAAGAAGAACAATTCGCAGTTTACCAAATGCCTGGATTGTATCAGGAGAATAAGAAAAAAGAGTGGGGTTTATGGATGAATATTTAAAAATATGTACGTTTAACGTACGGAATGACAATCTGGTGGAAGGATTAACCGAAGAGAAGATTATTAAAACGTATGAATCTCTTTTCGATTTAGAAGAAATTGATATTTTGGCAACCCAAGAGATGATTGCTTCGACACTAAAAGTGTTAAAAGAAAATCTTCCAGACTATCATCAAGTAGGAAAGAGTCGATATGGGAATCGTCACATGACACAAAAAGTGCGCCCCTTAAGAATCTACAATGAATATGCGACGATTTTTACCCAATTACCCGTTTTAAAACAAAATACGATTGCCCTTCCTTGGTTTCCCAGTACATTAAAAGACTTATTTCAAGGAATTTTTAAGTATCGTTCGATTACACCACGCGTATTAACAGAAATCATAATCGATATGGAACAATACGGAAGAGTTCGCCTTTTAAATACACATTTGGATTGTCATATGAATACAGTTCGTAAAAAACAATTGGATTTTCTCTACCATTACATTGAACAATCCAATTTACCAGTTATTCTTTTAGGAGATTTTAATTCAAATCTAAAAAATAAATTATTTGCGAACTTTGTGAAGAAATTAGAAAAAATAGGAATTCACCGATTGGAATACAATAAAAAAACATTTCGGAAATCAAAAAAAGATATGGCAATCGATCACATCTTTTTACCAGAAATGTTTGAAGTAAAAGAATTTGGAATCATTGATAAAAAAGGAATGGAAGAGTATAGTGATCATTATCCTTTGTACGTCGTTGTGAAAATCAAGAACCAAAACGAAGAAATAGAAAAAGACATAGAAAAAGACCAGGAATGAAGAAAAATTCATTTTTTCTTCTCCTAGGTCTTTTTTAATTATTGGATTCTTTTAATGCCGTTTTGGCATTCTCCAAATAGGTTTCATATTGTTTCTTTAGAGAATCATCTTCAAAAGAAATTTCATATTTTTTACGAAGCTCTTCTAAAGCTGTAATTTCAATGGAAGGATCATCTTCTAATTTTTGGTCTCCCATTTCATCAAGTAAATCATCCTTTACTGTTTTTAAACTTGGTGTATCTTTTTGACTTACTTTTAATATGACATGATATCCATTTTCTGATTTCACAGGCTCTTTGGTATATTCTCCATCCTTTAACTTACGGGCTGCATCTTCAAATTCTTGAACCATCACTCCGTGTCCGAATGGATCCAACAATCCACCGTCCTCTGCACTACCGGCATCATCTGAATAGTCTTTCGCAAGTTGATCAAAATCTTCTCCATCGTTTAACTTTTCGATAATGTCACGTGCTTCTTGTAATGCTTTTTCTTCGGCAGCTGTCTTTTCATCATCTGACATATCACTCGTTACTTCTGGCTTAATCAAAATATGCTTTGCGGTAATATCACCAAAAATATTTTCGTTATAATATTCTTCTAATTCTTCGTCACTGACGAGACTCTTCGCATAATCTTCTACCGCCAAATTCTTCTTATATTGAAGTTTTAAATAGTTTTCGAGTTCTTTCATAGTCGAAACACCCCAAGAACTTGCCGTTTGTTGTAGCAAAGCAGCTTGACTTCCTCGTCCATAAATCGCTACCATATTATCAATTTGCGTTTGAATCGTATCTTTCAATTCGTCGTCATCTTCATATTCTTTCTCAAGAATTTGTGCATCGATCATATCGAGTAATACGGCTAAAGCGTAACGATCCTTCATCTTACTGTATAAAGTATCGACGGAAATGGTTTCTCCATCTACATGAATGACTGCATCCTGCCCATTCTCCAATTTGGCTACTTTTCCACAACCTGTGACTAAGAAAAGGCCAACCATAGTCATAATTATTAGTTTTTTCTTCATTCTGTCCTCCTTAAACAAATACTATCATAGCAAAAAAAAGGGAAAAAGACAATTGTTTTCAAGAATTTTAAAAAGCGTCTAGAACCTTTTTCTATCTTTTCCATAAAATACAGTGAGTAATCAAAAAAGGAGGAATAACGTATGGGTAATTACGTATCAAGTTCAGCAATCGTTTTAGTATTATTCATTTTACTAGTAATTATTCTTGGTGCATGGATTTAACGATAAGGAGGTGAGTATCTATGTCATGTCAACAAAATCAAGGAAACAATACTTGTAGTCAATCCAATAATGGTAGTGGTTTTGTCATTGTGATTGTGTTATACATCTTACTTGCCATTATTCTTGGTGCATGGATGTCTTGTTAGACAAAAGAGGCCTACGGAAGTAGTGCCTTTTTTCATAGAAAAATACCTAGATAGGAAGATAAATCCACTAGGTATTTTTTGTGAATACAGCGAGTATTCATTTATATATTGTAATTTCGCGAAGAATTTCATACAAAAAAATAGAAAATTTAGAAAAAAAGGAAAGATTAGACAAAAAATACGTAGATTTTGTGCTATAATAAATTCGCTTTACTATATGAAAGACACTTACTGATACATAAGCAGTAGACAAATCTTTCATAAAGAAAGGAGAGGGCACGATGAATTTAAAAATCAAAGATTTAAATGTAGTAACCAAGAATCATGAGAAAGAAATTCTAAAAGATTTCTCATTTCAAATAAAAGAAGGGGAAATTCATGCCATTATGGGACCCAATGGGACGGGAAAAAGTACCTTATCGAAAGTCATTATGGGAAGTCCCGATTACGAAGTAACCAAAGGAGATATTCTATACAATGGTGCCTCCCTTTTACCACTTTCTGTCGATGAAAGAAGTCGCCGTGGTATTTTTCTTTCGATGCAGTCACCGACGAGTATTGAAGGAGTGACCAATAGTGAGTTCCTACGAACGGCCCGAAATGCGAGAGAAGAAAAACCAGTAGGAATTTATGCCTTTATAAAAGAAATGGAACAGAGTATGCAAGACTTAAAGATGGATTCTGCTATGATGCACCGTTCTATCAATAAAGACTTTTCTGGAGGAGAACGAAAGAAAAATGAAATTCTTCAATTAAAGATATTAAAGCCAGAATTGATTCTTCTAGATGAATTGGATTCGGGACTAGATGTAGATAGTTTAAAGATTGTGTGTGAGAACATTCTGAAGTATAAAGAAGAAAATCCACATTGTGCCATTTTAATTATTACCCATTATTCGAAGATTTTAGATTATTTAGTTCCTGATTTTGTCCACGTGATGAAAGATGGAAAGATTCAAATGACAGGAGATGCGTCTCTTGCTAAAAAAATAGAAAAAAGTGGATACGAATGTGTGAATTCCATGAGTGAGTTGGTTGAAAATGAATAAAATATGGATGAATCATCCAAAAGAAGCAACGGAAACGACGAAGCAAATCGTCATAGAGAAAAACGAAATGCGGAACATAACGCTTCAACATCACGAAATCTATCAGATTCATATTAAAGAAGGAGTAGAATGTAATTTGTTCTTCTTGGGAGAGGAAACAGACGTGACTGTAGAAGTGTTCCTAGAGGAAAAAAGCAAAGCGACCATTTCGAGTTTTTTTCAAAATGGAGCGATTCAGTTTACGGGTTATCTAGAAGGACGAGAAAGTGAATTGGTATATAGTCATAGTGCCATCGCTAAGAAAGATACAAAGAATGCTATCACAATCCATCACAATGAATCCAAAACCACAAGTCACATTTTCTGTAATGGGTACAGTATCGATGGGGCAACCATCATATTTGACGTCAATGGACATGTCAACCCTCATCAGGAAGGATGTATCTGCACCCAAGATAGTAAGATTATCCAGAAAGAGGCTAGTCATTCTCAAATTCATCCCAAACTATACATCGATAACTACGATGTGGAAGCCAGTCATTCTGCTTACTTAGGACCATGGCAGGAAGAAGAATTGTTTTATTTAGAAAGTCGCGGAATGAAACGAGAAACGGCCGTAAAACTCTTGACGAAAGGATTATTATTAGGAAAGTTAACCATCGATGATGCCACGAAGGGAGCGTTAACCGAACGCATCGAAAAAATGGATGAAAATACCAAAGAATAGAATGGAGGTGAAATCATGAATCGAGAAGATTTTACGATACTACAACAAGATCCAAACTTGATTTATTTTGATAATAGTGCCACGACCTTAAAACCGAAAAAAGTACTAGAAAAAATAACAGAATATTATAATCAATATACAGCCAATGCTCATCGAGGAGATTACGACAACAGTTTGCGGGTCGATGAAGAGTATGAAAAAGTAAGGGAAAAAGTCCAAAAATTGATTCACAATCCAAGTACGAAGGAGATTGTTTTCACAAGTGGAGCGACCGATTCTTTAAATATGGTTGTTTTTGGTTTTATGCGCTATCACTTGTGTCCAGGAGAGGAAGTGCTAATCACCAAAGCAGAACATGCTTCTAATGTTCTTCCTTGGATGCGATTAAAAGAAGAAACCCAAATCGAAGTGAACTATATTCCGTTAGAAAATCACCAAGTCACCATCGAAAACGTAAAGAAATCCATTACTCCACAAACCAGAGTGATTTCTTTGGCTCATGTAACCAACGTCCTAGGGGATGAACGTCCGATTCAAGAAATTGGAAAATTATGTAAAGAACGGGGAATTTATTTGGTCGTAGACGGTTCTCAAAGTGTACCCCATTTACCAATCGATGTCCAAAAATTAGGAATCGATTTTCTAGCGTTCTCTGGCCATAAAATGTTAGGACCGACAGGAGTCGGAGTCTTATACGGACGAGAGGATTTATTAGAACAGCTCGTTCCAACTCGATTAGGAGGAGGAATGAATGCTTCCTTTGATAGCGAAGGAACAGTCGATTATAAATCTCTTCCCTCACGCTTGGAGGCAGGAACACCCAATATTGAAGGAGTCTTAGGAATGGGTGCGGCCATTGACTATTTATTAGACGTAGGACTAGAAACGATTCATCAACACGAGATAGAATTAAAGAAATATGCGGTAGAAAGACTCTCTCAAATTCCTAATTTAGAACTATACAATAAGGATATAGAAAACGGAATGATTGCCTTTAATATTCAAGGAGTCTTTAGTCAAGATACCGCCGTTTATCTAAATCATTATCATATTTGTGTAAGGGCAGGAAATCACTGCGCTAAAATTTTAAAAGAAGATCTCAATATTAAAAATACCTGTCGAATTAGTTTTTATTTATATAATACGAAAGAAGAAATTGATGAACTAGTTCGTGTTTTAGAGAAATCAGAAGATATCTTTAAAGTCGTTTTATAAGAGAAAATAGAAAGAAAGTAAGGAGTGAACTAGATGGATCCAAATGTACGAAGACAAATACTACTTGATCATTACCAAAATCCAAGTCATCATGGACTAACGGAAGATCCAGAATACATAAAAATCAATACCAATAACGAGAGTTGCATCGATAATTTAGATATCCTATATAAAATCAAAGACGGAGTGATTGAAGATATTTGTTTCGATGGAGAGGCCTGTGCGATTAGTACTTCGGCAACCAGTATCATGATTGAAAAACTCATCGGAAAGACAGTAGAAGAAGCCAAAGAGTTATTGAAAAACTACGAAGCAATGATCAATGAAGAATCTTATGATAGTGAAATATTAGGAGAATTAAATGCCTACGACGAAATTTATCGACAACCAAATCGTAAGAAGTGTGCATTATTACCTTTTGAATCACTAAAAAAAGTGTTGAATCAGATAGAAAAATAAGGGAGGCGATATCTTGAATTTGAAAGGAATTCGTCAAGAGGTCGTATCAAAAATTTCAGAAATCAAAAAAGAAGAGGACTGGGTAAAAAAATATCGCCTAGAAAGTTATGAAATTTTTCAAAAATTGGAAAATCCATCTTTCGGACCCAAACTAGATATTCCGTTTGATGAAATTATTTACTATAAAAGTATGGATAACGAAGACGAAATGAAAGATCGTTGGGAAGATGTCGATACAGGAATCGTCAAGGAATTAGATCAGTTGGGTGTCTTAGAAAGTGAATGCCATCTAGATGGAATGGGTGTCCAATATGAAAGTGAAGTTATCTATCACAACATGATAGAAGAACTAAAGAAAAAAAAGGTTATTTTTACTTCTATCGAAGTAGCCATGAAGGAATATCCAGAATTAGTCAAAAAGTATTTTGGCACAATTGTCTCTAATAAAGAAAATAAATATGCAGCCTTAAATGGAGCAGTATTTAGTGGTGGAAGTTTCATTTACGTACCGCCTCATACGAAACTAGATCGCCCTTTACAAAGTTATTTCCGTATTAACAGTCGAAGCATGGGACAATTTGAACGAACGCTCATTATCGTGGACCATGATAGTCAGTTGCATTATATTGAAGGATGTACGGCCCCCAACTATAGTGAGTCAAGTCTACACGCGGCAGTGGTCGAAATTTACGTAGGAAAAAATAGTACCTGTCGCTACAGTACCATTCAAAATTGGGCCCAAAATGTCAATAATTTAGTTACCAAACGTGCTCTTGTAGAAGAAAACGGAGTGATGGAATGGATCGACGGAAACATCGGAAGTAATATTACGATGAAGTATCCATGTTGTATCTTAAAAGGAAACGGTTCCAAAGGAACTTGTATTACCATCAGTGTCGCCACCAATCATCAACAACAAGATACGGGTGCCAGAATGATTCATATTGGAAAAAATACGCAAAGTACAATTATTTCAAAAAGTATTGCGCAAAAGGGAGGAAATGCCACTTATCGAGGAAAAGTCGATATCAAAAAATCGGCTGAGAATAGTACCTCTCTCGTCAAATGTGATACCTTAATTTTAGATGATATCTCGAAAAGTGATACCGTTCCGATTAATATTTGCGAAAATCCAACCAGTACCATCGAACACGAAGCAACAGTATCCAAAATTAGTGAAGAAAAATTGTTTTACTTAATGAGTCGAGGAATCGATAAAGAAAGAGCGACCGAACTCATCTTATTAGGATTTATCGAAAAGTTCCGTGAAGAATTACCAATGGAATATGCGGTAGAATTAAATCAGTTATTAAAACGCAATCTTTAAAAAAATAGTTATGTTAAACAAAATGACTGATAAATAAAAAAGTGCTATAATAAGAGTGCCAAATAAAAATTGTAGAAAGGAA
>CANQHQ010000029.1 GCA_947623825.1 uncultured Bacilli bacterium | reverse complement strand
AAAAGGTTAATATATTAAATTTATTCAAGAAAAAAGTGATATGTTCATTTAAACGTACCACTTTGTCAACAGCCTGAGAAAGGATTTCCCTTTCTCACACTTATTTCGAATTATCTTCTTTTCCCTTCATGTAACGCCACCATAACAACCAAAACAAGAGGAAAAACAAACACCACGACTGCAACCCAAAAAGCAATTTTCAAAATCATTTTGAAAACCCGACCTGCGGTATTTTCTTCCATTTATCATCCCCACTTTCCAAAAAACATACTTTAAAAACATACTTTTCCACTATCACAACTCGTACCTTTATTATACCATATTTTAAAGAAAAATTCAATGTTGCGCCTTCCTGAAGCAATCACCCTACTTTTGAAAAATAGAATTTTACATCAAAAGAAAAACTACATAGAGTCTAAATCAATTCGTTTTCCGTTTTCGCAATGTTGATAGAATTCTAAAACAGTGATGCCAAAAGAAGGCTTCTTATAAGAAAATAAACAAAGATTGTTTGGTTCAAACTCATGATGCAACTCTGAAGCAATAAAACAATTTCTAACATCTACCAACAACTCTTTCAAAGTATCATAAGAATGAAGTCCACGAAACTTTTCCCAAGCATGCTCCATCCAATAATATTTTCCTTCTGTCTGAAAAGTTAAAAAAGTATGGGTTGGGCATCGTCCTCCGTCGTAATAAACTAAAAAATACGTTTGGATGGGAAAACAATTCCCTTGAAGGTAATATCGTTCCAATTCCACCTGATCCCAACAAACACCTATTTGATAAGAAAGAACTTCTTTAGGAGACAATAACCGATACTCCGAAGAAAAAGTATCATCAAGATGATACATCTTCTCATGAGACAAATTAACCCACCCATATTCAATTTTATCCATAAGTGGAAGAACATCCCATACAGAATAATAATTCCAAAGACCGAGTTGTCCTCGTGCAGGAAGAAAAGCAGGAAGTGGCTCAACCCCATCCAAAATCCACGCATAGCGACCTACTTCGTAAATTCCACATAAAAATTCTTGTGGATGATTCTTCTTCATTTCTTGAACATATTCTTCCGTCATTAAAATACAATCAACCAAGCGACATTTACATACAATCATTCCGTAATGTAATGAAAAATCACCTAATAAATCTAACAATTGTCGATTTTTCTTTTGCGAAAGATCAACGGAAGAAGCACTGGCATGAATATAAAGTTCCCCACGATAAGAGGTACCCCAACTACGAGTTTCTACTTTTTTCTTCAAAGCCAAAATACATGTCGCATAGGGTTCCTTAAGACTTAAAACTTTCATCAAACCACCTCTTCTTCTACAATTCATAATGGTATTATACCTCAAAATCAAAAAATGAGTTTATATTCTATGAATCATTCTTTATTTTTCTATTCTTTGCTTTTCCTCTTTCAAAATATACAAACGGTTAGAGACTCAAAAAATACCAAAGACATGACAAAAATAATTCATGATGCCATAATGTCAAAAACAAAAAAAAGTAACCCTTTATTCCATCTTTTTCTTCATTCATTAGAAAATAAACGTCCGTATTTTCCAACGCAGTATAAAAATTTTTGTAAATAATAGGTAATGTTTTTTCATATTCAGATGGTTCCATATATTTAGGGTAATCTAGAATTTCATAATTTAAATTTTTAAAATAATTTAACCAATATTCTACTTTATCTTGCAATTTACTATTACCAGAAATAACAATTTTTTTCATTTTATCTTCTCTCTATTTATTTTCTTCTAATACTTTTTCTACCTCATTAATTAGTTCTTCTTTTTTAGGAATATAATAAGTATAAGTAGACGCAAAAACATTGTTCGAAAGTCCACCTAAAGCATAATCAATTGCAATATCCTTTTTACTTTTACAAAGAATGATTCCTATTGGTTTATTATCATCTTTATCATTTATTTCTTCATTATAGTAATTTAAATACATATTCATTTGACCTGCATATTCAGCTTTCATTTGTCCACTTTTTAAATCAAGTAAAACATAACATTTTAATATTTTATTATAAAAAACCATATCAACATAATAATGAGTATTTTCTAAAGTAACTCTTTGTTGGGACCCAACAAACATAAAACCTTTTCCTAATTCAAGTAAAAAGTCTTCAATATGCTTTACCAACTTTTGCTCTAAATCTTTTTCTAAAATTGGCTTATTTTCTTTAATCCCTAAAAACTCAAACACATAAGGTTCTTTTAATACATCTCCAGGTGTATGAAGTGTTTGTCCTACTTTTGATAATTCATAAACTTTTTCCTTATTCTTTTTTCCTTCAGAAAGTAATAATCTTTCAAACAAAGACGTCTCTAACTGCCTTTTTAATTCCCGTACACTCCAATTGGAATTAATGCATTCCTTTTCATAAAAGTTTCGCTCATCAACATCATTAATACTTAGTAGTTCGCAATAATGAGACCAACTCAATTTTCCAGACACTGTCTGGAATTTTGGATAAGTTATATAAAGTTTACGCATATTAAATAAATTGCTAACAGAAAACCCTGATCCTAAAATTTTTCTTAATTCCTTAGAAAGTTCTTTCATAATTTGTTTTCCATACTCTGCTTTAATATTGCCATTCTGCTCATTTTCAACAATAATTCTTCCAACATTCCAATAAGCATATAACATAGTACTATTTACTTCATAAGCCACTTTTTTTCTACTACTCAAAATAACATCTTTAATTTCTTGAATCATTTCAGCATTGTTTTTTTCTAACATTTTAATCCTCCTTCCATGATAAGCCAGTTGCAATGGACTAATTCAAAATATAATTTTTCTATGGGATATTCTACCATCAAATAAGTTTGATTGTAATGGATGATTCAAATTTTTGTTTATCAAATATTGCTTCTCTTTTATTAGAAATGATTTGCAATAAACTAGTATCCTAATCTATCTTACAAAATTCACTGAAAGATTTAGCAAAATTATCTATATTTTTTTAATTAATAATTTAGATAATAATAAATCTTTTACAAAAGAAAAAGTCCATAATATCAAATATTACGAACTTTTACTCGTCTTTCGCACAAAGTGTGCGCAAAATTTCAATATGGGGCGAAATATGGGGATCGAACCCATGCATACCGGAGCCACAATCCGGCGTGTTAACCACTTCACCAATTCCGCCATCTCAAAAATACATACCTATTTTATCAAGTATTTTCTTTTTTGACAAGTATTTCCATAAAAAATTTAAAAATAGGCAATCCCCCATACATCTTCGTGATAAACACATAGAGTATTATCGAAGGAGAAAGATGTATGAATAATAATTTCAGATACGATGACTACAGATACTCTGATATGGAAATACTAAATCAAAATCAAATCTTACCACAATCAAATGAAATGGAAAACCAAACTAATCATTTAGCAGAACCATATCAAGCATTTGTACAAGGAAATCTATTTAATAACCTATACAAAGGTTATAAAAATTATCGTCCTGCCCGCATCATTCCCAATAATGAACAGGCAGAACTTCTACTAAACGTAGATCAACTTTGTTTTGTAGCACATGAATTAAATTTATATTTAGATAATTATCCTAATGATCAAAAAATGATTCAACTATTCAACAAATATCAATCAATGGCAAATATGGCAACCCAAGAATATGAAAAAAAATATGGGCCATTATCTATCACTAGTTTATCCGATGACAAACAATTTAGTTGGGAAGCTTATGCTTGGCCATGGGAGGTGGAATAAATGTGGAAATATGAAAAGAAATTACAATATCCAGTTTCCATCAAAAAGAAAAATTTAGAGTTTGCAAAACAATTAGTAACACAATATGGAGGATTCGCAGGAGAATTAGCTGCTGCACTCCGTTATTTAAATCAACGATATACCATGCCAGATAATCGTGGAAAAGCCTTATTGACGGATATTGGCAGCGAAGAACTTAGTCATGTGGAAATTCTTTCAACGATGCTCTACCAATTAATGAAAGATGCGACTCCAGAAGAAATGAAAAAGGCAGGATTAGCCAGTCACTACGCAGAACATAGAAACGCCCTTTACCCACTTGACGCAAATGGAGTACCATTTACTGTTACTTATTTCGCAACGACAGGAGATCCTATCGCCGATTTAAGTGAAGACATGGCCGCAGAACAAAAAGCACGTGCCGTTTACGAAAGTTTAATTGACCTAACCGACGATCCAGACATCATAGGTCCTCTACTTTGGCTCCGTCAAAGAGAAATTGTTCACTTCCAACGATTCAAGGAATTATATGAATTCTATAAGAAAAATTTAAAAGAGCCAAGATAAAACACTGATGAAAAATTCTCATCAGTGTTTTTTCTATCCCAATTCTTCCTCGCGAATTAAATCTTTAAATTTTATATCAAAATTTACCAATTCCTTCTTAATTACATCTGGATAAATATTCTTCGAATTTTCAATCGCCTTTCGGATATCAATAATATTCACTTCTTTCCGATTGGCAAAGACAGCCTGAGAAAAAGCCTGGGCTAACAAAGTCAAACAAATATCTGGATAACGAGAACCGATACCATAAATTCGCTTATATTCTGTCGTAATATCCACAATAAAGCCCATAATCTCCGATTGCATATAATGAGAATACTTTAACTTCGCACCGGTACTATGCTCAATTTTTGGAAAGGTACCCATTAAAATCTTAATCGTTTGTTCACGATTTGGTTCTTCTACATCTACTCTTTGGAAACGACGAACAAATGCTTTATCTCTTAAAATGTAACGTTCATATTCTTCTGTTGTTGTAGCACCAATTACCTTAATTGTACCACGACCGAGACTTTCCTTAAACATATTCGCGAAGTCCATAGCTGAATCACTCGTCGCTCCGATTAACATATGAATTTCATCGATAAACAAAATAACTTTATCTAAATCTTTTAATTCATCTACTAAAGTTTGTAAACGAGTTTCTCCACTAGGAAGACTACCTAACAACGAAGGTGTCTTTACACTTACAATACGATATCCGCGAAGCGCATCCGGTACATTGTTCCGTTGTAACTGGTAAGCAAGACCCTCAACAATCGAAGTTTTACCAATTCCAGGTTTTCCAACTAAAATACCCGACTTCTCTGGCGTTAACAAAATAAGAATCAACTGTTTAATTTCTTCCGCCCTACCAATAGCAGGATTGGTAATGTATTCTCTCGCACAAAAATCTTCACCATAGCGCGCTAAAATACTAATTTTATTTTCCTTTTTGGCCTTTTCTTTCAATTGATCCAACAAATCAGAAATCACTACCTCTACATTTTGAAAATTCTGATCGTAATCAAAATTATCTGTTTTTTCATCGTAGACATTTGTAGGTTCATCTTCAGCCAATATTTTTTTATCTTCTTTTTCCTTGAATCCAAACTTCACTCCAGGATTTTCAAAGGGATCCAATTTGACTTCAAAATTTTCAAGATTTGGTACCCCCACAATGCTTTCAATCATTTCTTCAATCGATGTTGGCGCTTTCGTTTCCTCTTCTTCCTCGACCGGTGGTGGTGGGAGAATATCATTTTGGGAAATCTCTACTTTTTTTTCTGGTTCCAAAGGTTTTTTCCGATCTGCAATATCACGAATATAACTCTTTCCACCTGCACGATACACCAATTCTTGCGTCGGTCTCATAGGCGTTAATTGCTCATAAAGTTGTTGTTCTGGATTTTCAGCCAATCGACGAGCTTCTTCTTCATTACGTTGCGCGATTAATTCACTTTCTAATTCTGTATTTACCCCAGAAGCAATATTCAAATCATCTGCATGAACGGTTCCAGACATAAAGTCTGGAATTTTGGTTGGATCTACTTTTGGTTCATAATTTTTTACTTCTACCGAAGGTTCCCCATTCACAATAAATTGATTTTCTTTTGGTGCTTCTACTGGTTCTCCACCATAATAACTCGTATATTCCAAATTTCTTTTTGGTAATTCAATTTGATTTTCAGGAACATCAACCTCATGCTTCAATAAAAAACTCTTATCCCCTAAAGAATCTGCTACAGAAGATGGTTCAACAGGCAAAGAAGAATCATCCACTTTTTCAGAAGAAGAAGGAGCCACCTCTAAAGAAGAAACAGCCTCTACAGGATTAGATAGTTCCAAATTACTTTCTGGTAGAGGAGAAGGCCCTTCCTTAGGAGGCAAAGATTGAAAAAAGGTACTCTCCCCTGTCGAAACCGGATTTTCTGACGTAGAATCACTCTGAGGAAGAGAAGTTTGTGCAAAAGAAGTAGATGCTTCCTCTCTCGGTTCAATGACTTGGGCAGTAAAATCTAACGGTTCAGAAGGAACTAGTTCTTCTTTTGAATTTTCTGGTTCACTTACCATTTTTTCCCCTTCACCTTGAAAAATCGAAGAGGATTCACTCGGAGAAGCGATTGGTTCAGGAGAAAAAGGAGAAGGCATATCCGGGTTCGAAGGGGTCGTCATAGGAGAAATCTCACCCTGCAATGGCATCTCCGAAGGAACAGAAGAAACATCACTTACCGGTTCTTCCGAAGGAGTCGTCGTAGGAGAAATCTCACCCTGCAATGGCATCTCCAAAGGAATAGGAGAAACATCACTTACCGGTTCTCCCATAGAATGAGGCGTCTCATCAAAAGATGGACTTGAATCTACCACAGGTTCTGTAACAGATTCTGTAGAAGTATTTTCGAAAGGAACCGAAGTCGTAGAAGCATCATCCCCTACCACTGCGTTTCCGACATGAACCACTTCCACTCCTTCTGGTTTTTTCTTTTTACCACCAAAAAGATGGAACAAAGCAGGATCCGGATCCGCTTCTTCATCTACCACTGTAGATGGTCCATACTTTGTATCATCCTCTAATTCTGTATTTGCATTATGAGAAAAAAAGTTAAAAACATTCCCGTCCGGCTCAGAAGAAGGGGTAGAATAATCATTATTTACTACTTGATCCAAACTACTTGCCTGTTGTACAGAAGAATTAGAACGGTTCCCCTCTTTTTCTTGCATACTCGCTTGAAATAAAGCAGCCATTGGTCCCGTTTTAGACGAAGATCCTAAGGGTTTAAAATTGGCATTCGCAACCGGTTCAAATGAAACCTTATTATCAGATACTTCTGGCATATCCTCATAGAAATCATTTGAAAAGATAAACCTATTTTTTGGTTCTTCACCAGTTTTACCAGATACATTCTGTTCATCCATTCGGAACCCCTCCCTACCTATCTTTTCTACAATAGTATATCATGTTTTAGAAAGCAATAAAATAACTTTTTCATTTTTCCTAAAGGTTTTTCCAAAAAAAATAAAAAAAGAACTTAGCGTTCCTCTTCTTTGATTGGTGACAACAAACGACGAAAAGCATGAATCAACTGTTCCTTTTCTTCTTTCTCCAACTTTTGATTTTCTTTGATAATAGAAAGAATCTTCTCTAATTTTGTCAATCTAAAATCACTCAACTTCGTAATTCCTGCGCGCTCCAAAACAGAGAAAAAAGATTGTATCAAGGATTCTCGTTCCTCATCCGGATAACTGCTAATCCACTCAAAAATTCGTTTTTCGATTCGCTCACTCCACTTAGATTTTTTTCCTCGTTCAAACGTCGTATTCTTTACAATCCAAGTCGTACTATCATGTTGAAACAAACCAAGAGAACTACTTTTCACGACAGCATAATTAGAAGGATGACGTAACAGAACACCAAAAACACTTTGTTCCGGAATCAACATATGAAGTTTATGAACCATTTCCTTATATCGACGAGAAGTAAATTCCTTTTCCCGAAATCCAGGACCATCATTATTGTAAACTACCTGAACTTTTCTTCTCACCCAAAAAGGACTTAGTAGATAGGAAGCCATCGCTAAATTTCCTCCTTTGGAATGTCCACCCACTCTGATTTTCGGTCCAAAAAAAGAAATACTTTTCCGCAAATATTGGGAAGCCTTTTCTTGCGCTAATACAGGAAATTCATAAGACAAACGAAAATCCTCTTTCCAACTAACCAAACTTTCATCCGTTCCACCAAAAGAAACATAAAGAAAGCCATCCCCTACATCAAAGGATAACGCACTGAATTGACTGTTATACTCCAACTCCCAAACATAGTGAAAAAGAAACACATCCCGATATCTTTTCGTCTCAGCCATTGCCAAAAAGTCAGTCAAAACAGCTTGGATAAAGGGAGCCGTCGTTAATTTCCTTCTTGCTTTTTTATCGTACTTTTCCGTAAATTTCTGACACACTTCTGATAATCGCAATCGTTCTCGTGGAGCGATGGGTAAGATTTCACGAAAATCAATATAACTTAAATTAGAAAATAAAATATTATCGACTTCGTTAAATGGTTTTTCTTGAAAAGAATAGACCCCCTGTTTTTCAATATATTCTCTTAAAGTCATCCTAATCTCCTCCCATCACAATCTCTTTTCATGATACATTGATTTTTTCACCGAGTAAAAGAGTCAATCACAAGTCCTTCTTTCGAATCAAAGAATCATTTTTTACTCGGTAGGATAAACGTATTCAATACTGATAACCACATCATCCTGTAATAAAATTTCTAACTGGGTATCTCCCTTAGTATAGGTATAAAAAGAATCATGAGAAGTTCCATCTTCTCCATAAAGTTCCATCATTTTATCCTTCTCATCTCCTAAACGGAGTCCTTCCTTGGTTTCCACTTGATCATCTAAAAAATAAATAGATAAAATCCGTTCTTCTTCCCCTTCTGGATAAGTAGTAATTTCATAATGTTCATAGCGATAGGTCTTATCTAACCCATCAAAAGCACAACTAGGCGTTTCCGCATACTCCATCTCTTCCCCGTACTCTTCTCGAGAAAACACTCCATTAAGAGGAATTTCTTTTCCCTCATAGACAAAGGTAAAAGCCTCCGTTTTAGATTTATCTTCTGGAACAGAAGAAGACTCCGTCTTACCACAAGCACATACACTGACTAGAAAAAACAAAATAAAAAGTCCATAAAACCACTTCTTTTTCATCTATTTTCAATCTCCTCTCGATACAGTTTTAATTTTTTATCATAAATCTCTTTTATTTTATCGTCTTTTCGTCCATCTTTCAACTGATATTTTTCCTTTAAAATATGAGAAAAATAAGTAGAAAGTTTCGTTGCCCCAGACAAATTCAAATGCAATCCACCATCATAAGTATCCTGAGAATAATCGATACCAATTTTCTCTGTCTTTTCCTTAAAATTATAATAATCTAAATGATACTTGTCCGCATATTCTTGGATTCTTTGTTCATAGACATCAGGCCAATAAGGATAAAGACTAGGTGCCTTCATAAGGACGAAGGTGATTCCATGTTCCTCACATAAAATTCTCATTTGATCTAAATATTTGTAACAGATTTCATCAAAATCATCTTTTCCTAATTTCCGTTCTGTAGGAAACGTTCCAACTGGTTTCACTTCTTGATTGATAAGAAATCCATTATGTGTAATTTTCTTACTTTTAAAAAAATAAGTAAAATCCTCTTTGGTCAATTCTGTAATTCTAGAATGATATCGTAAAATGGGAAATAAGTAATAAAACAAATTTTCTTTCTCCGTCATAGAATGAGAAAGGGTTTCTAATTTTTCTCTACTCCACTTCATTCCGTCGAAGAAAAGGCGATTGTACGCTTCACTCACTGGTTCTCCATATCGCATCGCTCCTACATTAAACACCACTACTTTCGGTGTCTCATACTTCAACGTCTCTTTCAAAATACCATAGGATTGCCATAACAATTGTTGACTATTCCCACGAACGTAGGAAGTAATCCCCTCTTCTTCATACAATACCATCGGAGAAATATTGGCATAAACTTCACAATCGCCAATAAAAATCACTTCATGTCCCTCTGTTTCTTGATAATACTCTCGCGTAAAACTTCCTTCTACCAAGTTGGTCATATATTTTGGTTCTACCAAGTGCTGTAACAAGAAAAAAGAAAGAACAAATAAAAATACAATTCCAATCACTCGAATGTTTCTTTTCATATTACCACCTAAAATCGACTATAAATAAATTCTTCTACATGAAATCCAATCCCATAAACACCAAAAAGTAAAACGATAAGACTGAGACTTCCAATCACGACAATCTGAAATTCAAGAGAACTTTTTTTCAATTTTTGATGAATCCAAGTACGTTTAGATTCGTACCAAAAAAGTCCTACCGTAGCGACAAAACAAATACCAATTTGAATGGAATCGAGTCCATACGTGAGAATCTGTCGAAAGAAAGAAGGATACTGAAAGGTTGTGAAGAGACTTCCAATCATTTGTAATGCTGATAGCGAATCGGGATAGAGAAAGAAAGCCCAAGAAATGGAAACAAGAAGAAAAGTAAGAAGACGATTGACCCAAGTCCAAGGAGTCTTACTAAGAGAAGGAAATGAAACAAGAATGCCATGAAACAATCCCCACAAAAGATAATGGGTCCCATGCCAAATTCCCGAAACGAGAAAGGTCAAGATGACATTGATTTTCTGCCGAATTTTTCCTACTCGATTTCCACCGAGGGGAATATAAATGTAATCTCTCAACCAACGACTCAAAGAAATATGCCAATGATTCCAAAAATCTGACACACTGGTTTGAAAAAACGGACGATCAAAATTCTCTTGTAAAGTCAATCCCAACATATTAGAAAAACCTAAAACAAGGTCGATTCCACCACTGAAATCACAATACAACAAAAGAGAATAACCAATCATCGAGAACAAGGCATACGCACCGCCTTCCGCATGAAGCGTCCAAGCAGAAATCCAAATACTCATCCGTCCCGCAACGATCAACTTTTTAAACAACCCTAGAAGAATTCTCATCCATCCATGAAGAAAAGACGACCAAGAAAAGTGACGTTCATCGAATGCTTTTTGAAACTGTGAATAACGATGAATCGGTCCTAAAAAAAGACAAGGAAAATAAAATAAATACAAAGCATAACGAATCAAATTCTTTTCTGGTTTGATTTTACCAGAATAAACATCTGCAAGATAAGAAAGAATTTGAAGGGTAAAGTAAGAAATTCCTAAAGGAGCGACCACGGAAGGAAAAAAGGAAGAAACACTCGAGAAGGAAATTTTCAAAAATAAGAAAGAGGAAACGAAAAGAAAAATCGTTCCTATAAAAAGCCACTTTTTGTTTTTTCGATTCATCCATAAACTAGCAAAATAACTAATCAAAACAGAAAAAGAAAGAAAACAAAAGCCAAAAAGTCCAAAACGAAGATACACGAAAAGACTGATGAAAAGGAAAATCCATTCCACTATTTTGCTTCTGGCCATAAACTACGATCCCAGTCCCTTCCTTTAAGGTTACTATATCGTTCTTCATCCGTTGCCATTACAATTCCATAAGCAGTATCGGTATGTCTCCAAACACCATTTCCAATATTGACAATGACCCAATAATGTGTGCGATTCGTCACCCAAATTAATCGTGCATCATACCCTTTTACTCTCAACAAGGTCATTAACACATTCGCTTGAACGTAACAATTTCCTTTCCAATTGGTAAGTCCATACCATACTGGATCATCATCTCCCCAAGAAGAAGTATAACGAATATGACTCTTTACATATCCATTGATTTCTTCGATACTCGATCCAATCCCACTTGCAATCTCATTCACTTTTCGATTCAAATCTTCTTGATCGTGATTTACATAAATTTTACGTTTTACGGTAGCCGTATTTCCTGCCTGATCTGTAGCTGTATAAGTAGCATAATATGTTCCAGTCGCACTCGTATTGACAGAATTAGCATTGACAGAAACATCCACCCAACCATCTTTATCATCATAAGCACTGATACCATTCATATAATTAATTTTTGCATATTTATTTACCGTCATCGAATTGGCTCCATAAATTCTTGGCGCATCTGTATCTTTTCGAATGATTACTTTCGCTGTCTTTTGAACAGAATTTTGATAAGCATCAATCGCTTCTACGACCACTTCATATTCCCCAATTTGACCAAAAGGAATTTCGCTTTCAATCGTCGCATTATAATCGGAAGCATCCCAGGAATGAGAAACAAATTCCCATGCGTCTACTTCGGTATCATCATCATATAAATATACATCTTTTAATTCTAATTCTGGTGGTAACGTATCTTGAACAATGACTTTGGAAGTAAACTTTCTTCCTTTGAACTCTACCTCAATCAAATATTCCCCTACACCACCTTCATTGACACGGCGAATATCGTCATCCGAAACCACATCCTGATCCTCCGAACGATAAACCAAATCTTCTTTGTTCAAGGAATGAGAAAGTTCCAAGAAAACCTCATCTTTTATCGCTCCAATATGAAGGATACATTTCCCTTTTGTCTCATTTCCAGAAGTATCAGAAACAATAATAACAACCGGATATTCTCCAAAATCTTTGAATTCTGGAATCGTTTCCGTACGAACTGTCATCTTTGTTTGATCTTCTTTTGATTGAACAAAATCATTCGCATCAAATTCGTAATCCAAGTAGCGATGAACATCTTGAAATTTTACTTTCGGAGGTGTCGTATCAACAATATGTAACGTAGAAGTTACTTTCCTCTTTCCAATACGAAGTTGAATAGAAACATCTCCTAGTTCATCCCAATCAACCTTTTTTAAATTCGTAAGAATTTGACTATTTTTCAACACTTCTTTCTTGAAAAAAACATTCTTCTTCAAAAAATCGTTCACGGTAATTTCTGTTTTCCCCAATTCTAAATAAACATCTTTACGAATGATATCAAAAAAGATTTTATACACAATCAAAGTGGAAAAAAGAAGAAAAAGAAGCACTCCTAAAAGAATTTTCCACCAATTTCGATGAAAAAAATGTTCTGACTTTTTCTTTGGTTTCGCATCCTCTAAAGTTTCCTTTTTAGAAACAGCTTCTAAGAAAGAAGAAGGTTCAGAAATAGAAGTTTCTTTGGGTATTTCTTTCGTAGAAGAATCCAAGAAACCAGTAGTTGGAACCGGACGTTGCCTTTTCTTTTTTTCTTCTAATACCGGATTCTCTTTTTTTATATTAGAGGAACGAGAACTAGTATTTTTCCCATTTACATTCTTAGAAACAGTTTTAGACTTTACCGTTTTTTTGCCAGTTGTTTGTTTTCCGTTTTTCTTTTTCACACGCGTCGAGTTCTTGGCATGAGAACCACGATTTCCTGTTTTTTTCTTTTCCATACAACAACACCACTTGAAGAAATTATAACATAAAAAGAAAGAGGGAGAATTCATTTTCTATCCAATCCACAATTTTTTTCTCCGGATTCATCCAAAGAAAAAGAAGAAAGAGACTATTTTTATCGATTATCGATAAAAATATGTTGATTTTTAATATATTGTTGTATATAATGTTCTTGAGGTGAAACAATGAAAAATAATAAATTACCTATATTTATTCAATTTCTTATCTATCTTGTTATCGGAATCGGTGGAATTGCCCTATTCTTTCTACCAAAATTATATGATTCTTTTTCAAACATAAGTCAACCTTTTCAAGAACACACCATTCTTTATCAAATTGCCTTTTATCTCTGTTACCTACTGATTTTAGGAATCTTAGGAGTATTATCTTCAATTCTCGAATTGATCAAAAAAGGAACTCCCTTTAAAAAAGAAATGGAACACAAACTAAAAATCATGTCCGTTCTCTTTTTGGTTTTAGCCACGATTGTCATCATCAAATTTATCTTCATTCCAACTCTTCTAAGTTTATCCGTCGCCGGAATCAGTTTCGTCGTTGGACTTTCTTTTTATGTACTATCTCAAGTATTTAAAATTGCGATTTCCTACAAAGACGAAATAGATTACACCGTATAAGGAGAAAAATATGATTATTGTAAATTTAGACGTGATGATGGCAAAAAGAAAAATGTCTTTGAATGAATTAAGTGAAAAAACGGGAATTACTTTAGCGAATCTATCTATTTTAAAAAACAACAAAGCACGAGCCATTCGTTTTTCTACTTTAGAATCTATCTGTAAAGCGCTCACGTGCCAACCGAGTGACTTATTAGAATACCAAGGAGGAGAAAAATGACAAAGGAAAAATTAGAAAATACGTTACGAAAAGAAATGCCATGGATTACAATTGTGTTCGCTATCGCTGCGATTCTTCTCACCTGGATCAGTCATGCATCGATTCGTACCTACACCAAAGATTTTGTTCTTCCTATGGGATTTCTAATTCTTACTTACCTCTTCCTAATAAAGAAACTTCAATTAGAAGAAAATCCCAAAGCTTATGGATATCTAATCCCTATCCTTCTTCTATTAGGAAGTAACTTCTTCATTCAAGTCGATGAAAAAAATCAATTTTTAAATGGAATCGTTCTTCCCTTTTTGACTTCTATGTTCTTCCTATCCCTAACCAATCAACATTACAAAATAGAAACAAGTTTCTCTGCTTTCTTTCAAATTTTTCCAAATCGTCTTTTAAAAAATTTAGATTATTTACCCTACCTATACAAAGATAAAAAGAAATGGAAAAATAAAAAACTAGAAAGTATCGGAAAAGGAATCCTAATAGGAATACCAACGGCCATTGTTCTTTTGATACTACTAGCTTCAGGAGACAAATATTTTGGAGCACTTTTAACGAAAATACAAGAATCTTTTGGAGTCTTATGTAACCTATCTTTTTATTTTAGAAATCTTCCTCTTTTTTCCCTATTCTTTATCCTATTCTATTCTACTTTTATCAATATTCGTTTTCAAAAAGAGAGCCATTATGAACAAAAAGAAAAGAAAGAAATTCAAACCACTTATATATCAACCATTCTCACGATTGTAAATGCAGTCTTTATTCTTTTCCTCATTTCAGAACTATCAAAATTAACGACCAATTTTCTACAACTCCCTATGGAATACACCTACAGTCAATACGCTAGAGAAGGATTCTTTCAACTCCTAATAGTCACATCGATAAATATTGGTCTTTTAGTTTATTTCTTTTATTTCTCCAAAATCAAGGAGGAACAGGGTCCATGGAAAAAATTATCTATCTTACTCATTCTTTTTTCTATCCTACTCATCATGAATTCTTACTACCGTATGGGTCTTTATATCGTTCATTATGGATGGACCGTATTACGATTACAAGTAGTTCTCTTCTTAACCATGGAAATTCTTCTCTTTCTTTATATTTTTAAGAAGATACAGAAAAAAGAATCAAAGAAAGAAATATGGATTTATTTTCTCACAATGATCATTACCTATATTTTAAATGTCTACGTATGTAATGAACCATTCATCCATTGGATTAATAAAAGTTTCCTTTAGAATCGTCTTATTTAGAATTTCTTCAAAAAGAAACCATGATTCAAGATAAATTTCAATCACAAAAGTTTTGTTTATCCAAAAAGGGCTCCCCTAAGGAGTCCTTTTCATGATTCTTTCATTGATAAAGCCATTTCAGAAGAGGTTTCCATCTCACAAAGATAGATGATAACGACTCTTCTTTCTATTTATCCAAAATAGCATCAATCGGTCGCATTTTGGCAATTTTTCTAACTGTAAACAAAGAGGATAAAAAGACAATTCCTAAAACACTACCCAATAGAAGAAGAATATTTTCCATTGTCAATTGAACGAAATCAATCGAGAAGAAAAGATGGTTACTAATCATTTGATTCACATACATCACTCCCATCCATAAAAGGAAAAGAGCGAGAAGCGAAGACAAACAACCAATCACAAATCCTTCATCTAAGAAGATACGGAAAACATCACTCTTTTTAGCGCCCAATCCTCTTAATATTCCGATTGTTTTCTTACTATAATAAATGGAATTAACAATAAAATTCGTTAACAAAATTAACGCAAAAACACCAAAAAGAATACTTGCATATAACATAATCTTACTAATATTTCTTAAAGAACTACTGATGGTATCGATGATTTCACTATACAACGTCTCACTAATATATTTACTATCATCTAAAGGGAAATCGACAAGAATCTTGTTTAGTTCTTTCCGATCCTGACTGCGAGTCACAACAAAATCAATTTCTTTATTTTCTCTCATCAAGTCTTTAGCGATAGAATCCGCCATATAAATTCGATCTTCCTCTGAAAATTGAATTCCACGAATCGTTAAATTAGGATAAGAATATTCTTGGACTTTTTCCTTTCTACCAGACATATTATCGCGGAAAATCAAAGAAAGAGATGCCTGCCAAACCTGATTTTCCTTCATATAATTTTTGGCAAATTCATAAGTAAGTTCCTCATCCGTTCGATAGACGATTTCTTTTTCTTCTTGTAACTGTGGAAGAGAAACTTCGGTTTCTCCTTCCGTCTCGACATCTATCTCTCCTAATTTCTGTTGATACTCTTCCAACAACCGTTGATTTTCTTCGCGAATTTTCTTATTTTCTTCTTCTAATAATTGAACTTCATGCTTATAATTTTCAATATACTGTTCTTTCATTTTACGATAATCGTTTTTTGAAATACGATCTAAAAAATTCTCATTAATCACAATCTCATTTTCATTTAATTTTTCAATCGTTTCAAATTTCTCTCCTGTAAAAAGAGAAATTTTATGGTCAAGAAATTGAAAAGAATCTGCGCTAGAAATCTTTTTTCCATTATATTGAAAAGAAGGAATATAAAGGCTTTCATCTACCACTGTATTTGGCTGTAAAGAAAGATTTTCGATAAAGCCCGGGGCAACATAAACTTCTGTTAACTTACTTTGAATCAGTTTTTGAAATTCATAACTATTATCTTTATATTGTGGAAGTCCAAACCAAGTTTCATCAACCAAAGAATCATTCATAAACGTCGTCTTTAAATTTTGAAATCGGTCCGTGTCGTCTAAAAGAATTCCACTGACTTTTACTTTCGTACTACCTAATTTTAAATAAGGACCATGATTGACAAGATCTTCATAACTGGTCGGATAATAATATTCCTTTTTATAGGCATTTTCTTTTTCTTGATAAGGTAAAACGCCATAATACATCAAATAATCCGCAAGATAACTATGAATCAAAACTTCTTCTTCATTTTTAGGATAATGTCCAATGATTTCCCCATCAAGGAAAGATTCTTCCCCTTCAATAAAAGAAAAAGAAGAGGCAACAGCTAAATAATAAATCGGTGTTTCTTTAGAATTGATAGAGCTTTTATAGTTGATATCCAATCCCAATACTCGATTATCCTCATTTATCTGGTAGCCGAGAAAAGAATCTACAGGTAATTTCTTTTGAATAAGAGAAAGGTCTTCTTCCGTAAGGGGATTCGAATCGATTCCATGATACCAACTATGAAGATTGGCATTATAAAGTCCTTTTCGAATCGTCACATAAGATTGTTTCGTCTCAATCATTGTTTTGGAATGACTATACTCAATATCAAACTTAGAAAGGATAAGAGAGGTTCCAAAAAAGACAAGAGACATCATAACAAGAAGAATCGTAAAACAGAGTTTCACTTTTTTTGCCCCAAGATTTAACATGGCGAACTTCAAACTAGACCAGAAAGGTAATCTTGATTTTTTGGATTGAAACATGAAAGAACCCTCTTCCTCCACTGGAATAGAATTAGAAATAATTTTTCCATCCTGGATTTCGATGATTCCATCCGCATAAGCCATCGCATTTTCCCGATCATGAGAGACAACTACAACTAATTTTTCCTTACTAATTTCTTTTAATAAAGAAAAAATCTGATTGCCTGTCTCCCTATCTAAGGAACCAGTCGGCTCATCCGCCAAAAGAATTTGAGGATTTTTAATTAACGCTCTCGCAATCGCAACTCTTTGTTTTTGTCCACCAGAAAGTTCATTGATTTTTCGTTTCGCCAAGCCTTCAATTCCCACTTTTGTCAAAAGAGAATCTACTTTCGTCAAGTCAACTTTTTCTTTTTGTAATTTTAAACTCAAAGTAATATTATCATAGACATTGTATTCTTCAATTAAATGAAATTCCTGAAAAACAAAACCGATATAGGTGTTTCGATAATAGTCAAAATCTTTACTACGAAATTTTCGGGTATTTTTCCCATCGACAATGAAATCTCCACTATCACATTGATCTAATCCACCAAGAATATTTAGTAAAGTAGATTTTCCACTTCCACTCTTTCCTAAAATAAAAATAAAGCCTTTTTCAGGTAAACGAAAAGAAACATGATCTAAGGCAATCGTCGAAACCCCTTTTTTCGATTTATAGGTTTTTGAAACATCACGAAACTCTATCATATCACACCATCCTAAAATCATTATAACATAAAAAAAACAAATCTATCTGTTTCTAGATTTGTTTTTTTAATGCTCTTTACTTTTTCAAAGAAAGACCGTCGTGAAATGCTTCTCCTACTCGTTCTGTCACTTGATAATATCCATGCGTATAAGGGTCAAAAGCGATTGCCTTGACAAGAGAAATATCAACTTGATTATCCTTCATCACGCGTTCATCTGCCGTCACATTCACTATCTTCCCAACGACACCACAACCGGTAGGATCGTTCTGATATTCGATAAATTCACATTCCATACAAATCGGAAATTCATTGATGATAGGCGCATCAACCAAACTAGATTTGGTAGCGGTCAAACCACTTTGATGAAATTTATCCGGAACTTGATTGGCTGATACAACGCCAAAATAATCGGCTTCCTTAACATGAAGAGAATCCGCAATACTAACCGTAAAAGCCTTTCTTTCTTTTATATTTTTTACCGTTCGATGAGACTCACTCAAATTAAGAACAACCTCATCCCTTTCTAACATCATACCCCAAGCCGCATTCATCACATCGATGGTTCCATCCTCATTATAAGTCGCAATCATCAACACGGGCATTGGAAAAATTGCTTCTGTCGTAGAAATTTTCTTTCTCATTTTCATTCACCCTTGTATAATCAATCTCATAGAAATGAGTTAAATTTTTATAGATTGATTAATTCCTTTCTATTTATATTTTTTG
>CANQHQ010000028.1 GCA_947623825.1 uncultured Bacilli bacterium | reverse complement strand
ATCTTTTTGGCGTGGGTTTCTTTTCCATTTATGACAAACTATTAAAAAGTACTTGACTTATTATAGTTAGCCTCCATTCTCTATTATTATAGCAAAAGAAAAGAAAAGAAGATAGATTTCTGTCTTTTCTTTACAGTCTTTTTCTTCTTTTCTTCTGTTTCTTTTTTCTTAGAATCTTTTAACCTTGAAGGATATAAAATCCATAAATTCCTCCACAAATCGCTCCAATTAAATGACTACTGTGGCAGACTCTATCTTTTTTAAAACTAGCAAGAATTTCATCAATAATGTAAAAGGCACAGATGAGAATCAAGGTAATCGGAATTTTTCCTCCACTGAAATTGACAAAAGAACTAAGAATAATTAACATAAAAACGATTCCACTTGCGCCTAAAATGCGATATTTCCCTACTATGATATTGAGAAGTCCTGTTACACCCGCCGTAATGGTAATCATAATAAGTAGTTGTATACTCCCATATTTTTCTTCAATCAATGGTCCTACTAGTAAAATATTGAGAAAATTATGCCGAAGATGCGACCATCCTTCATGGGCAATGACATGCGTAAACATACGGATATAGGTTAGTGGATTCCATGGGGAACCTCTTCGACATTCAAAGAGAAGGGCATTGCTTTTCCCCTTCGTGATCCAATTCAAGAATAAGGCTAGAAGGGATAGGAAGAAAAACGTTAAGACGACCGGAGCGTTATATTCTAGGTACTCCGTCATATTAGATTCCTTCTTTTAAACAGAAGGACGCATAAATTGGAATATATTTTACTCCTTTTTTTACACTGAAATTTTCATCTGTAATTCGAATTCCTTCCGTAATTTGGAACTTACTCATAAACAAAGATAAGGATTTGGCCTTAGAAATGTTTTTGTTGACAATTTCGATAGGAATCATCTTCCCTGCTCTTGTTTGAATTACAAATGGAACTTCTGCCTTTCCTTCTGATTGATAATAGTACAAATTGTATCCACACGAAACAATCATCGTAGCAATATTATTTTCGTACAAGATATATTTTAAGTTGTCATCGGTCAATAATTTGCTTTTTGATAGATGCATCATCATAAAGAGAATCCCTGTATCGTTCAGATAAAGTTTAAAACTCTCTGGGTCTTTGCATTTACTAAGAGGTGGGTTTACTTCACTGATTTTATAACATTTATAAGCGATTCCATTGGCATTCAAGAAATCGATGGCTTTTTCATAATCTTTACTACGTCCCCCGGTTCTCATTAATCCATATTGAAATTTACGATTAGGTTTCATCAATTGATAAGGTAAAATATTGAGGACATCGTCCGCTCTTTGAATATCGATGAAAGAATCGATATGAAGAAGTTCTCTCCGATAACAATCGAGTATTTTTTCTTGAATCATTTTGATTTTCAAATCGGATTCTTGATTGATTTGGGCTTGTACTACTTCTGGTAATCCCCCAGTCATCAAAAAATTCTCGTAATAATCACAAGCGATACTATGAAAAGGCATCGGTTTATTATTGCGGTATGAACTCTTAATGAAATCGATCAATTCTACATTCCCTACTGCTTTTAGATATTCTTCAAAATCCATGGCATACATGGCTCGATACTGAAGTTCTTCTCCTTTGAACTGAGAAAGTTTCTCACGGTTCGAAGTAATCATGATGATATGGTAATCGTTGGGTTCTTTGCCGAATTTTTTTACTCCCTTCACAATTTCTTCGTTTGTGACATTATCGATGACGATGAGCGTATCGTTTTTTAAAATTGTATCTCCTACCATGAGAGAAAGTCTCGCAATGATGCGGTCCAAGGTCCTTTCCTTCTGCATGATACCTTCTAACATCACATTATTTTCACTATTCATATAAGCGACTGTTTTGTATTCTTTTTCTCCAAAATCTGTGACTGCATACGTTTTTCCAACTTGTTTATTTCCATAGATTAATAGTGGTTTCCGATTTGCGTCTTTTTTCCACTTCTGCAAATCCTGAAATATTTTTCGTTCCATAAATCGTATCCTCCTCACATTATTTTCTACTTACATTATAAATTTATCTTTTTCGAATGTCAATTCTTTCAGAAAAGAAAAAAGAAAGGAAATTTTTCTGTTCCTTTCTACTTTTGAAGATATTTTTGATAAGTTGGTTTGGTTTCTTCTTGACCAAGATTTTCTCTTTCTTTTCTATTTACTAGACCTGGATTCTCTTTTCTTATCGTAGCGTTTTCTGTCAATGTTTTTATTTGTAAATGAGTGACCGATTTCGAAGTTTCTTTTTTAGAGGATTTATGGACTACTGGTTTCTTCTTCAACGGTTGCGTTTCCCATTGGAATTGTTCTATGGCTCTTTTTCTTGCTTCTTGATATTCCTTTTCTGTATATTCAATTTCTTTTCTTATTCTTTCATTTTGCGGAAGACGACATAAATATAGATAAGTTAACGCCTCTACTGGATGATTCATTGCCTCTACATAGGTCTGCACTTCTCTTGACCTTCTTAACCGTCGGAATCCCTTTAATTCTTGTTGATGTACGGCTTGCCGTGACATACCTAATTGTTTTCCTACGGATTCTCCCTCCATGTTTTTTTTGTATAACATCTTTAAGACCTCGTACTGTCTTTTTGTAACTAATCTTTTCATGACTTCATCAAATTCCTCTAAAAGAATTTTCTGTTCTGTTTCTTCCATTGACCAGTATGGGCTTTCGATCGTTTCCATGAGAGGAATCTCTTTTTCATCATCGAGAGAAGTAAATTGAGTGATGACTTTTAATGTATCCTCTGTCACCTTCACGGAGCGATTGGTTTTTTGGGCCAATTCTACTAGACTTGGTCTTCTTTGATGTTCTTTTTCGAATTGAGAAATGGTGTCCTCTAACTTCTTTTTCTGACTGAGGATATACTGTGTCACTTTTATAGGATGTTGATAAGAAAATAAGGCATTGATTACGTATCGATCAATCCAATACTTCGCATACGAAGAAAATTGGTATCCTCTTTCCGGTTGAAAACTTTCTATGGCTCGAATTAACCCCATATTTCCTTCTTGAACAAACTCTAGAAAGTCTGTTACCGTTTCTTGCGTTTCCAAACATTTATGAAGTGTTCGTACTACGACATATTTCAAATGACTTTCAATTAAACGTTGTTTGGCTTCTACATCCCCATTTTTCTCTCTTATCGCATATTCGTAGATTTGTTTTTGATTCAATGTGGGATAGTTCTCAATTTCCTTTAGGTATTGTCGAACTGATTCCTCACTCAAAATCTTTCTAGCGTATTCGTCATCGAATGGCAATGAGAAGTCTTCTGGTTTTAGTTCCTCTTGACTCGACTTCAATAATCGATAGGCATAAAACAAAACTTGATACGATTTGTTTCGATAGTTTAACCCCTCGCGTTCTCTTTCATCTAATCTTTCAATTCTTTCGATGATTTCTGGATGCTTTCCTAATAAATCGATATAGAAATCGACATCTAGAGAAAGTCCAAGACGATTTAGTTTCGTAGTAAATACTTCATCGATGGGTTTTTCTTGTTTTTGACTTTCTAGATAGTCCCATAATAACGTACCGATATCCTTTTCTTCGGAAACTTTTTCGGCCCATTCATGCATTTTCTTTTTTACTCTCTTCCAAAAGATAGGAAGAATGTTCTCTGAAGGGTCTGAAATCTCTGTTGTTTCGATTGTCTCCTTTAACACGGATTCTAAAAATTCATCAAATGGTCCCGTCCATAATCCCATATCGACAACAAACCGATATTCGTTTGTTAACTTGGTCATAAATTCTTTTTTTCTTGTCAAATTGATTTCTGTCATTCTACTCGCCCCTTTACCCGCGATATTATACTTCTTTTTCTTTCAAAAGTCAAAGATTTTCGATTCATAAAAAAATAGATACGTCATGTATCTATTTAGATAGAAGGGTGTTTTTCTTGCGGTTCTTTCGTAGTTAGATCAGAAAAGACGCGGAATCCTACGGTATTTTTCTTTTCTTCATACTCTCTCATTCTTTCTTGATTGGGCTTTCTTTGATCACAAGCGTACTTTTTTAATGTTGTTTCACGACAATGCGTACGTTCGGCAATCGCAAGGATTTCTTCCTGAAGGGAGAGGCTTTCCTTTTCCATCTCTTCTATTTTTTCAGTCAGTCTTTTTCTTTCTATTTCAATCAGTTGAGGATGGATATTGGTAAAACAATCTGTTACTTCTTTTCCTTTCGGATAAGGGGTTTCCTTATTTAAAAATATAAATTTTGTAGTATGGACCGTCGCATGGGCTGTTGGAATTGCGATTTTGATTTCTTGCCATAATTCTTTCATATATGGTTCTTTTTGGGTAAAAAATTGTTCCTGTAATTCATAGTATCGATTCAAGATTGCCTCTTTTCCTTCTTGGGCTTCTTTTCCTTCTAATGTGCTTATTTTTTCACATCGAGAACGGAAGGTTTCATCTTTTTCTAATGCATCGACGATTTCTTGCCATAAAGAAGGAGTTTCTTGACGGAAGGATGCAACCTTTTGTTGCGTTTGTTCCCACTTTTCTTTTGATATATCTCTTTTTGCGCTATGAGAAAAGGCGATAAAATTACAAAGGATATTTCGAAATTGTTTAGAAAAATGAAAATAAAATAATAATTGGAATTCACTAATTTTTGAAGAAAGATTTCCTTTTTGCCATTCTTCCATCTTGGTTCGAAAATAGTTTTCTTTGGCTTGATTGATACTCCACGTTTCTAGTTCTTTTTCTTTTCCCTTGCCTTCTTGAAAGAAACGATTTAACTCTTCGATTTCTTCTTCGCTATACTTTTCTTTCCAAGTCTCTTCTTTCTCTTCCTCTTCTGAAAGATATTCCCTTACAAACATTTCTACCCGATTTCGATAACTTTCTTTGATTTCGTATAAATCTTCTCGATAAAAGGCAAGACTATTCCATAAAACTTCTCTTTGATCTTCTTCTTTTTCCCTATCGGTATGCATTTGCTTACTTAATTCTTCTTGACAATCTTCTAACGTTGTTTGAATCTTTTCTAAATTTTGGTAAAAATCTGGATTGGTCGGCGGGACAAATAAACGAAATACCTGATGATAGGTTTCTCCATTATGGATTCCTTTTCTTTGAAAATAATCTAACATCGGAAGGGTAGTCGTAAAATTTTGAAGAAGTTGTGTCATTTCTTTGACTTCTTTCAAGAAATGAAAATAGGATTCTTTCTTCTCTTCTTCCGGTTCTTCTTCGCTCCATGAAACTCCTTCTTGTTGTTTTTGAAGGTAAAACTTTCCTACTTTTCCTAAGAGCGAAGGGGGACACTTTTCTACTACTTGGATGATTCTTGTTTCTGGAAGAAAGTTCGATAAGGCATGGCTTTCAATTAATTCTACAAGAAGACGAAGCCATTCCTCTTTGTTTCCTTCTTTTTCAGCCTGTTTTTCTAATAAATCCAAGTATTTTTGAAACAAGACCTTTCTTTCCTCTTCTGTTTTGGGAGAAACAAAGTCTCCCTCTGTGAAGTCATCTAAAAAACCACAGGCATCGATTTTTCCTTTATCAAAAGTAGAAAAAGCATATAGTTGATAGGCAAGAAATAAGCGGCTAGAATGACTACTTTTTCGAAGAAAGGACAATTCCTTTTCATATTTCTTGATTTTGTCAACGGTTTCCAAAGATTGCATCTTTCTTTTTTGGATGCTTTCTAACACTTTTTCTCTTTCTACCGGGTCTTCAGAAAGAAGAAGTTTGATTCTCGGATCCATTCTTAAAGAGGTAAGATATTCTATCTTTTCTGAATCCTGTTCTGTGGATAAAAGTTCTTCTATCTTATCATCTAATTCTAAAAATCTATTTGGATGAATTGGGTTCTTTGTATTTCTGAATGCTTCTAAATCCATATTCATACACCTCTATTATAAAGATATCACATTTTATTGTATTTGAAAACAAAGAAAAAAGTAGATTTCTCTACTCTTCTATAGGCTTTTTCTTTCGATAAGAAAGGAATATCATTGTCGCTACCCCTATTATAGATGCTCCGACAACCGTAAAGAGAATGGTTCCTGCACCACCAGTGAATGGAAGAGCACCCATCTTGGTATTAGGGATTTCTACATTACAGTACCAATTGTCATCCAAATAGGATTCAAACGAATTGTCTTCAAGGGATGTCACCCTTAACTCACTGCATTTCAAAGCAATCGTCGCTTTATTTAAAGTATAACCTGTAGGGGCCTTGGTTTCTTTTAAATAATACGTTCCTTCTTCAATTCCATCGAAAGTGCCATAACCGTCTGTTCCTGTCGTGATACTTCCTACTTTTTGTTGGAGTGTCTCATCCTGATAGATTTCAAAGGTCGCCCCACTCAATGGTTTTCTTTCTCCTTTTTGATTTTCGTACTTAAATAATTTGATTCCTGCTAGGGTTACATCAGAAAAGAGGGTATCTTCTCCTAGTACGTCTTCTTCGCTATATGGCTCCACACTATAACGAAGCACCGCAACATTTTCATATTTACCCGTTTTTGTGTCTTTCTTAAGTTGAGCGTTATAGTAGACATAAACAGTCGGACTCATAAGATTATCTGTATCCCAAGTTATCGTTATTTTTGTTTTTCCTTCTTCTATCGAAGTCATTTGGATGCTTGCCACTTCTTTTCCACTTTGATTGGTAGCTTTTCCATCTTCTGTCACCGAAATCACTTCTTCCCCATCGACGATTTTCATCTTACTGAATTCTAAAAAAGTAATTTCTTTATCCATCGTGTCTTCTATTATCAAGGTTTTATGGAGCGTGTTGGTTGGCCATTGGGGAACAGAGACTTCTATCCCATAAACGTATTCGTCTTCCAACTTTTGATAATTACCGTATTCGCACTCCCCAAAGTCTTGCTCCCCTGCGTCTTTTAAAGGGCATATACGCTTGTCAACCATTGGTAGAGACCCTTTGGCATGAATACTCGATGCTTTTAGTACCCATTCATTGTTTTCTTCCACAAATTCAATATTTCCTACCATCACGGAATAAACGTACCTACCTTCTTTTAAGAGAATCAAGTAGGCACCTACCTCGGCATTGTTTAGTACTCTGCTACTACCCGATTCATTCATCGTACGTCCTTCTATTTTACTTTTTTTTAAATACGTTGCATATTTACTGACTAAGTTATCCAAAGTACTATTCGTTTGTGTCGAACCACTTGTAATTTCCCCGCTCGTTAATTGATAGTATGCATCTGGTGTTAATTTTTTTATATTTTCATCGCTAGTTTGCGTTATAAAAGTTTGAAATGTATCCGTAAACTGATATGATAGAATGTTTTTTTCTTCATTATAATAAAAATCCATTATCTTGTAGGCTTGTAATACATCATCATAACCAATACCATAATTGATATCCGTAACCACAATCGATGAGGTATTCGTGACGTAATAACTCTCTGGGTCGACTGTTCCTCGTTTTGTTTTATCTACTGTGATGGTTTGGGCATGTACTTGCATATTCCAACATAAAAAGGCAACAAGAATAATTCCTAAATATTTCCATTTGCTTTTCATTTTTTTCCTCCTGGAAGAGTCCTATCTTCTAATTTCATTTTACTTCGTTCCTATCTTTTTTTCAAGAACAAAGTGATTTATAAATAAATCACGCCCAAACTTCACAGTTTGGAGTTTCTCCTTCATCGGATAACTCTACCCTTCAGAGACCAATTTCCGATAGTCGCTACCGTATTTACATTTTTTTAATTTATTTTTATACCAATTGTAATTCAAACATATGTTTTGGTCAACAAAAAATTTACTTTTTTTAGAAAATTCCTTATAAACAAAAAAAAATGACAAAATAAATTTTGTCATGCGTCCCTAAAAGGAATCTTTTCTTTTGAACTTAATTATTTTAAAATTTTTTTATGGAACGTATGGATATTACTCAATTTAATTTTTGGGCTAAAGATCATATTTTGGATGATTCAAGATTTGATAACAATGGTTATATAATTACTGAAAATTCTTATAACTATGGCATTATTGCTAAAATTTTTGAAGATCATTGGAATAATTATTATGCAAAGTATAAAAATATTTTAGACATTTTAAGACCAAATGCTGACAAAGAAGTTCATAAAGTTATTGATTGTGCAAATCATAACCTCGGCTCTTCTGTTTATGTTTGTCCTAAATGTAAAACAAAAGAAGATATTCCTTTTTCACTCGTTAATATGTTAGATAAATGTGATGATGGAGATGATTCTTATCCTCCTAGATTTGATTGTCAAATTTGTGATGGTATTATGACTCCTCTTTATTACAAAAATTATAAGGGAAAGGTATACGAGTATAAAGAAGATTAAAATTTATTATATATCCTAAAAGTACATTATTTATATGTATTGTTTTGTAGTGCAATTATCTAGTTGACTACTTTTTCTTTTTCCAAGCAAATTCCTAATACATAAAAAAAGTCATTTTCATGACTTTACTTTATATAATTCTTCTGAAATTCTAGTCTCAATTTGTCAGCGACTGTTACAATAAATTCAGAATTGGTTGGTTTTGCTTTATCAATATCGACACTATGACCAAAGATTTCTTCCATTAAATCCCAGTCTCCACGATTCCAACTCACTTCAATCGCATGACGAATCGCTCTTTCCACTCTCGATACAGTCGTATCAAACTTACCAGCGATAGTCGGATACAATTGTTTGGTAATTCCACCAATCACATCGGGTTTATCATATATAATTGAAATTCCTTCTCTTATATATTGATATCCTTTGATGTGGGATGGAATTCCTAATTCATGTAATATCTTGGTAATCGATATTTGTAAATTATTGTGATAAATATCAATAGCTGTATTTTCGTACTTTCCATCGTTTTGAAACTCTTCTAGTCTTCTTTCTAAATCCGATAATTCAAATGGTTTTAAGATGAAATAATTAACTCCATATTCAGATACCTTTCGAATGATATCCTGTGAATTATAGGATGTTAGAACAATGACCTTCTTATCAATTTGTTCTCTTTTCATTACCTCTAATAGATATAATCCATCTCTTTTTGGCATAATGAGATCTAAGACAATGACATCGTAATCTTTTTGATTTTTCCTGATTAGGTCTAATCCTTTTTCTCCGTCATTGGCTTCTAAAACAACTTCAATACTAGCGTGATTCTTAAAATACTCCTTCATCATTCCTACTAACTCGACATTATCGTCGATCATAAGTACTCTGATTTTGTTCATATTTTCCCCTTTCTTACTACACGCATTTTCATTATACAATACTATTTTACAAATTGATACAGCGAAAATCTTCTAGTTTTGTCAAATCGTGTCGAAAAAGAAAAAACTTTATCGATTATTTCGATAAAGTGTTGAATGCCATACCTACAATTAATAGAATGACGGCGACAATGACAATCCACATTACAGGATTTTCAAAGTGATCTTCGACCAATTTTTCCAATTGTCCAAACGTATCATCTAACCATTCAATAAAATCACTAATTATATCTAGCGTCATATTCTCCCTCCACTACTTCTATAATCTTTTTTAATTTTTCCGTTTTTAGACTTGCTCCTCCGATCAAATAACCATCGATACTTGGAATTTGATTTAACATCTCGATATTTTGATCATTGATGCTTCCACCGTACAATGTCTCACAAGAGATCTGATAATTTTCTTTTATATAGTCTTTGATCCACTGTAAGGTCTCTTGGATTTCAGCTTGTGTGGGTGTTCTTCCTGTACCAATCGCCCAAATCGGTTCATAAGCAATGATGATGTTTTTGATTGATTGCCCTTGGAATACGGAATCTATTTCTTTTTTTAGAATTTCTTCTTTTCTATCTAGTTCCTCTTCTTTTTCCCCAATACAAAGAATCGGCGTTATTCCATATTCTAAGCATAATCCTACCTTTATTTTAATCTCTTCTTCCGTTTCTTTCAAGAGATTTCGTCTTTCTGAATGTCCTATGATTGTATATTTGACATTCATTGATTTTAATTGTTCTACCGAAACTTCTCCTGTCAAGGCTCCCATTTTTGTCTTTGCGACATTTTGACTTCCTAAACTATAATTGGTTCCGTCAAAGTAAGATAGATAAGGAAAACTTGGACAAAAAACCAATTCACTCTTCTTGGGATGCCAATTCCTTACTTCTCGTTCGAAAGCTTGTACTTCTTCTTTGGTTAGGTTCATCTTGTGATTACTTACTATCCGTTTCATCTTTCTCTCCTTTTAATTTTCCAACAATTTTTCCAATGACGCCTAGACGACTTTCAAAATTTTTAATCGCGTATTCATAGACATTTAAAATGGATTCGGCATAAAATTTCGAACTGAACTGCTCGGCATTGATTCTGGCTTGATGCGATAATCTTTTCAATTCCTCTTCGTCTTTATATAACGAATAAATCGCTCTTTTACATTCTCTTTTATCTTTAAAAATTTTTCCATTCAAATCGTTGATAACTACTTGATTGAAACTTTCATCATCGATACAAACAGGCGTAATTCCCGCTGCCATCGCTTCAATCACTGTCAATCCTTGCGTTTCTGTGACCGAAGCCGTTAAGAAAACCTTGGCCATATGATAATAATTTGGAATTTCTTCCCAAGGAACCTTTCCTGTAAAAATGACATGTTCTTCTAAATGATGGTCATTGACGTATTGTTGATATTGTTCATGATCTGGTCCATCTCCGACAATGATTAACTTTAACTCTGGCATTTTGGGGATTAAATCTTCTATTACTTCTAGTAAATATACGATATTTTTCTCACTGGCGAGTCTTCCTACAAAGATGGTTGGAAAATCCGTCTTTTTTATATTGTATTTTTTCTTTAGTTCTTCTACTTTTTTCGCATCGATTTCTTCTTCGTAGAAACGTTCGATTTCAATTCCAGTCGGAATAATATGAATATTTTTATCGACTTTGTATTTTTCCTTGAATAAATCATATGTCTTTTTGGTTGGAACAATCAATTCCGAAGCCGTTTTATCGCAATAGAACAAGGTTAAATGTTCTACAATTTTCTTACTTGATTTATCGAAGTATCCTTTCGTAATATAGTGGATATAATCTTCGTACATCGTATGATACGTGTGGACCAAAGGAATATCTAGTTGAAAAGCCATCAATCTGGCGAATGTTCCAATTCCAAATTCTGTATGACTATGGATGATATCTAAATTTAGTTTTTTGATAATGTTTACTGCCCGAACTGGATAAATTCCTGTTAAACGATAATCGTAGATTCCTACAGGAATCCCTGGAATTCTTAAGATATGGTTTTCTTTATCGATGACATATTTTAAATTATCGGGACTTACCGTAATGACGTAGACCTCGTGTCCTTTTTTTATTAACGCACGACGAAGCATATCGACACTGGTAGATACACCATTAATTTGTGGAACGTACGTATCGGTAAATAATCCTATTCGCATGACTTGTCACTCCCTTTTATGTTAAATGTGATCGCTCCTATCAGCATAAGGAAATAGTAGGAAATAAATCTCCAGATTAGAAGAGATGCCCGTAAGACACCACCCTTAATAAACGTGCCAATAAAAGCCAAATATCCAAACTCAATTCCTCCACTTGCTCCTGGAATTGGTACAAAGGATCCAATAATTAGGATATAGGCGGAAGAACAGATGGCATGAATAGGGGTTAATGGGTTATCCCAACCGATTAAAGATGCTACGACAAAAAACGGAGTTAAGTAATGCAACGTCAAGTAAAGAAAGTTATAGAAAAAGGAAGCAACGCATAGTTTTTTATGTTTTTTTAGATAAGTCGTTCCCTCATGGAAATCATCCACTTTTTCTTCCCATTCTTTTTCTTTCTTTTCTTTATCTTTAACGATTTTTATCTTTGCCAAAAAACGAATCACTTTTTTAATTACTAAATGATTGAATTTACTATTGAAACTGATAATAATTAATCCTACCATGACTAAGGTATTCATCACAAAGCCTAACGCAATGAGATTTTTTAATAAGGCAATCTTTTGGAATAAGTTCCATTTCCAGTTAATAAATAAAGCCAAAAGTCCATAGACAACTAGGGCTGCTTGATAAATAATGAAGTTCTGCATGATAATGTTGGTTGCTTTGGTAAAACGAAATCCATCCTTATTTAACATATAAATCTGCATTGGTTGTCCCCCAGTTGAAAAAGGGGTAATTCCATTAAAAAACTTCGTAATGAACTGCATTCGCAAAGCTTTTCTATAGGTGTAATCATCGGTGTAACTATCGACTACTTTCTTATAAGCCAAGGCCTCAAACATAATGGCAACCATTTGGCATAGAAAGGCCATGATGAGTATGGCAATATTCGCTTGGAAAAGAGCGGCCATGCTATCGTGAAAATCATCTTTTAAGACAAAAATGAGGATAATCACTGTTATACCTAACAAGAGGATGCTATTTTTTTTGATGCTTTTCATAGTCTCTCCTTTCCTACGTTATGACAAGACGAATTTTACTTTTCTTCGATGGCTGCTAGTCCTGGTAACTCTTTTCCTTCTAGATATTCAAGGGTGGCACCTCCACCAGTAGAAGCATGGGTTACTTTATCTTTGTATCCTAATTTACTAGCGGCTGCTACGATATCTCCTCCACCTAAAATCGTTTCGATATTGTGGTCTGTTACATATTTTAGAATTTGTTCTGTACCTACACTGTATTTATCGATTTCATACATTCCAAGTGGTCCATTCCATACGACAATTTTTGCATTTTCCAAAGTACTTTCAAATAATTGAATACTTTCTGGTCCTATGTCTAATCCTAGTTCTTCGGCAGGAATTTCTCCTACTTTCACTACGTGACTTGGAGTAGATTCATTTGTATCTACGGCCGCTTGGAAATCGATAGGAAGAACGATTTTCTCTCCATATTTTTCTAACATTTCCTTACAGAAATCAATATTCTCACTATCTAGAATGGATTTCCCGATATCGAATCCTTTGGCTTTCAAAAAGGTAAAGGTCATTCCTCCTCCAATCAATAATTTGTCGGCTTTCTCTACTAGATTTTTGATTACTCCGATTTTATCTGATACTTTTGATCCTCCTAAAATTACCATATAAGGTCTTTCTGGATTCTCTAATTTTTGGAGCGCGCTTAATTCCTTTTCTACTAAGAATCCAATGGCATTTGGAAGTTTCGAAGCGATTCCTACATTGGAAGCATGCGCACGATGAATGGTTCCGAAAGCATCGTTGATGAATACGTCTCCTAAACTTGCCCAATAGGTAGCTAACTCCTCATCGTTGGAACTTTCTTTCTTCCCATCTAAATCTTCAAAACGAGTATTTTCAATTAAAATAATATCTCCATTTTTCATATTTTGGATGGTTTCTTTTAATTTTTCACTACGTGTACGATTGATAAACGCAATGGGTCTTCTTAATAATTCACTTAATCGTATAGCGACCGGTGTCAAACTATTTTTCTGTAAATCGGCTGCTTCTTTCACTCTTCCTAAGTGAGACATTAAAATTACCTTGGCTTGCCGATCAAGGGCATAGCGAATCGTATCCAAACTTTCTACGATTCTTGTATCATCTACGATTCTTCCGTCTTTTAATGGGACGTTGAAATCACAACGAATGATCACCTTTTTCCCTTCTAAATCTAAATCCATGATTGTTTTTTTCATTTTTATCCTCCTCTTATTCTTTTTTATTTATCTCTAGTATACCATATCTTCGCCTAAATACCACTTTTTTCCATTCGGATTCTCTTACTTTTTTGTCACGTTAGAAAAAGTTTTAGAATTTTTCCTAGCATAAAAAAAGTTCCTTTTGAGTATGTCTCTTGGGAACTCTTTCTTTTTTTACATCAATTCCATTAATTTTTTGGCCGTTCGAACCATTTGAGTCGTATAGGAATTCTCATTGTCATACCAAGATACAACTTGAACTAACGTCTTTCCCTCTGGTAGAGAAATGGCTTTGGTTTGTGTAGCATCAAAAATCGATCCATGCGTATCTCCAATGATATCTGAGGAAACGATTGGGTCTTCCGTATATCCATAAACTTCTGACTCGAATGTCTTCATTTTGGCATTTACTTCTTCTTTCGTGATATCGCAATCTACGACAGCATCTAAGATTGTAAGTGATCCATCTGGTACTGGCACTCTTTGTGCTCCACCAATCAATTTTCCTGACAATTCTGGAATCACTAATCCGATGGCTTTGGCTGCTCCTGTCGAATTCGGTACGATGTTGATGGCACCAGCGCGGGCTCTACGTAAGTCTCCTTTGCGATGTGGTCCATCCAAAATCATTTGATCTCCCGTATAGGCATGAACGGTCGTCATGATTCCTGAGATAATTGGGGCAAATTGATGAAGGGCATGAGCCATAGGAGCCAAGCAGTTAGTCGTACAAGAAGCAGCGGAAATAATTTGGTCCTCTTTTGTTAATGTGTTTTCATTGACTCCATAGACAATCGTCGGAACATCATTTCCGGCAGGTGCTGAAATAATGACTTTTTTTGCTCCTGCTCTTAGATGTGCTTCTGATTTTTCACGGGAAGCAAAGAACCCTGTACATTCTAATACTACGTCTACTCCTAACTCACCCCAAGGGAGTTCTTCTGGTTTCGCAATCGCATAAACAGGGATTTCTACCCCATTGACACGAATTCCTTTCTCTGTCGCAGATACGGTATCCGCTAATTCATATTTTTTTTGGGCTGAATCGTATTTTAGAAGATGGGCAAGCATTTCAGGGTTGGTTAAATCATTGATGGCTACAATCTCGCACCCTTCCATTCCAAACATTTGACGGAAGGCTAAACGTCCAATTCGTCCAAAACCGTTAATGGCAACTTTCATTTATCATCCTCTCCTTATTTTCACTATATATTTTTTAGATTTTCTTGTCAACGAAATCGGAAAAATTATACTTTTATTTGTCACTTTTGGATGGTTACCTTGCCTATAAAAACTATGGTATTGTTGGCTTTTTCTGCATCTTTGGTTCTACTATGTTTTCAAGGTTTTGAATACTCCCCTGAAGACTTAGTCGTGAGACTAGGTCATTTTTGTTTATTTATAGGAATTATGGGAGTTTAAGAAGCAAAACCAAAATTTTTGAATATATTTTTAGGTGGTATTTCGGTGGCAAAATGTAGAATCTTTGTTTGATAATGATACAAGATATTTCAAATAAATGTTGTAATATATTTATATACAGGAGGTTAGTCATGATAGAAAAATCATTTCAAGAAGTAGCTGACAGTATTAAAAGTGCAATAACCAATACTCAGTTGGAAATCATGAATGACGCAAATAAAAAATTGGTTCATTTGTATTATAACATTGGTAAAACATTAGAAGAAAATAGTAATTGGGGTAATAAATTTATTGATCATGTTGCAATAGAGTTAAAAATATCTTTTCCTAGTTTAAAAGGATTTTCGGTTCGCAATTTAAAATATATGAAGGCTTTTTATAATGAATATAAACATGATGATGAATTTGTGCAACTGGTTGCACAATTACCTTGGAAACACAATATTACTTTAATGCAAAAAGTTAAAGATAAGGAAATACGTAAATGGTATATGTTTAAATGCCTTGAAGAAGGATGGTCAGATAGTATTTTAATTTATCAAATAGATACAAATTTATATAATAGACAAGAAAAGGTAATTAAGCATAATAACTTTAGTATAACTTTAAAAAAGAATAGTGATCTTGCAAATAGTATAATGAAAGAACCATATGTTTTTGATCTGATTGAATTAACAGAAGATTATAAAGAAAAAGAATTAGAAAATAAAATGTTAGAAAGATTAAAAAATATATTATTAGAATTGGGCTCAGGTTTTTCATTTGTTGGTAATCAATATAAAATAACTGTTGATAATCAAGATTTTTAGATTGATTTGCTTTTCTATCACATAAAATTAAAATGCTATGTAGCAGTGGAACTTAAAGCAGCAGAATTTAAAACAGAATTTGCTAGCAAAATGGGTTTTTATTTAACTGCATTAGATGAGGAAGTAAAAGATGAAAATGATAATTCATCTATTGGAATTATATTATGTCAAAGCAAAAGTAATAAAATAGTAGATTATACTTTAAAGTATATTAATAAACCAGTAGGTGTAAGTGAATATAAAATATTAGATAAAGATGTTTTAAGAGTTTTAAAAGGTATAGCCAATAAAGATGATATATTATCAAATAGCGAGGAATCTTCATGAATTTGCGTATCGACAGGTTTCCTTTCCACATAAGTTCGTTATCAGTTCACTATGGTTTGTTTTTTTTTGCACTTTTTAATTAAGTGAAAAGAAATACATCGGTACCAAATAAAAATATCCACAGTTTTGTGGATATCTTTTTTCTATTTTGATACTTCTATATCTTAAAACATCCTCCACCAATAAACTCTCGAAGAATCGAATCTTCTGGGATACTTTCTGATGGAATTGGTAAGAAAATTCTTAAGAAATTAATTAACCGAAGGGCTTCATTGTAACAAGGAGATTCTGGGGAAACAGAATATAGAAGTGGTTCTACATATGTTTTTAAGACACCTAATTCATAAAGCATAGCGGTATTGTATGTATAGTCGGCATCGTCCTGATAAGGGAAAATGTATTTTTCTTCTCCATTCCTTACTTGTGCCCATTTTTCTAGTGTATCTTCTACCGAATTTCCTCTCGTTCGATTATCTCTTACAATCCGTCGAAGAAGGCGGTTATCCGTAGTTGATACACGAGTATGGTTATCAATATTTAATTCTGTTAAGGCAGATAAATATACTTTTATTTTCTGTTCTTTCGGGATGTGTTCCAATACTTTAGGATTCAACGCATGGATTCCTTCAATTAATAGAATTTCATCTGATTCCAATTGCATTTTACTTTTCATTTCTTTTTTACCGACGATAAAGTTAAAGGTTGGTACTTGTGTCTCTTCTCCCGCAATTAGTTTTTGAATGGTTTTTTCAAATAACTCTAAATCAATCGATTCTAATCTTTCATAGTCTGGTGTTCCATCTTCTCCTAGTGGGGTATCTTCCCGTTCTACAAAATAATCATCCATCGAAATCATCTTTGGATTACATCCAAAACTCTTCAAACAGAGTACCAATTTATTGGTTGTCGTTGTTTTTCCTGTAGAAGAGGGACCTGCCAAGAGGACAATTTTTGCTTCGTTTTTCTTCATCACAATATTCTTGGCTAGTTCTAATAGTTTGGCATTATGAACCAATTCATCAATCCGAATGATTTCTTCTATTTGACTTGCGGATACCTTTTTATTTAAGTCCACAACGTTTTCTAAATGAAGAAGTTTTGCCCAATCTCTCGATTCTTTGAAAAGATGAAATATTTTTTCACGGTGTTCATACGGCTTAATTCCCTCTTTCATATAGATGGTTGGGAATCGTAAGACAAATCCGTTCCGATGAAGATAAGTTAGTTCAAAATGCGATAAGCATTTGGTATCAATCGGCATTTGACTATATAGGTAATTATAGAATGGTCCTAATTTATAGAGATTTACGTGTGTAGATGGAAGATACGTCATGATATCTCTTTTTACGAGATCTCCTGTTTTTTCAAAATAATCCATCGCATCAAATCTCGTAACCGTCACTTTACTAATTGGTAAGTCATCCGCTACGATTTTCCGCATTTCCATCTCTAGTTTTTCTAGTGTCTCTTCATTCATACGGCGATTGGTTTCAATATAAAGTCCTTTGTCTAATGAGTGATTTACTTTAATTTCTACTTGACTACCAAACAGTTTTTTAATGGCATACATCGTTAAGTAAATTAATCCATTCAAATAAACTTGATTGGCTCCTTTTTCGGTTAGATCTAAGAATTCTACCGTACAATCTCTCTGAATGGTCATCGTTAATTCTTGGTAGATTCCATCGACTTTCGCTAAAATAATTTCATATTTGAAATCATCTTGGAATAATTTGGATAACTCTTCCAAGGTGGTTCCTCTCGTTACTTCTAGAATATTTTTGTTAACTGTTACTTTCACACTTTCCATATTCATTCTTTCACCCTATTCTATTCTATTAACATTGTACCATAAAATAAATTTCTTTCGATATCATTTTAGCGAATTTTGTTTTTTTCTTTTTTGTATAAACTTTTTTCAATCTTTGTAAAATACTAATAGGTGATGGAAATGAATTTAATTCCTATGGTTGTAGAAAAAGAATATAATGGAGAACGGAGTTACGATATTTATTCTCGTCTTTTAAAGAATCGAATTATTTTATTATGTGGAGAAATCAATGAGGATTCTGCCAATAGTGTCGTGGCCCAATTGCTCTACTTGGATTCCTTAAGTCACGAAGATATTGAACTCTATATTCACTCTCCTGGAGGGGTGGTCACTGCAGGGATGGCTATTTATGATACGATGAACTTTATCGAAAGTGAGGTTTCTACTATTTGTGTGGGAATGGCAGCCAGTATGGCTTCGTTTCTTCTTTCATCAGGAGCCAAAGGAAAACGATTTGCTCTTAAAAATGCGGAAATTATGATTCATCAACCATTAGGCGGGGCGCAAGGGCAAGCTACAGAAATTCAAATTGCTGCAGAACATATTTTGAAATTAAAGGAAAAATTGAATCGTCTTTTAGCGGAAAATACGCATCAAGATTTAGAAGTAATTCAAAGAGATACCGAGCGAGATCATTATATGAGTAGTGAAGAAGCGCTCGAATATGGAATGATTGATCGGGTGATTGAAAAGAGAAAGAAGGAAAAGGCTTAAGTCTTCATCCATAAAAAAAACGATACATAATGATGTCTACTCTAAAAAGTTCACATCAATGGTATCGTTTTTTGTTTTTATTATCGAATTCGCATATATTTTTTTAATTTATTATCCATATAGAAGATTTGTTCCTCTAATCGATTTAGGTTAAAGTTTAACCAGGCATTCCAAGTTTCATCACATGGTTCGATAGCAATATCAGCAAGTTTGTTACGGTATTGCTCTCGATATGGTAAATACGCCCTACTGCTATATAAAGCAGGTCCTGTTAAAAATTTTCTTAAATTTAGTTCGGTTAGTTCATAGATTTTTACACTCTGAAGCATTCTTCCTAACCTTGTATTACCATCATCAAACATTTGGAGGGCACCTGTTAATCCATGCACCAAACATGGCTTAATCAATGTGTAATTATCATGGAATTGACTATTGTAGTAGATTGTCAAATTCATTAATCCACATTCAATATCCTCGCATGGTAACGAAAAATAATGAATTTGTTCAGGACCTCGTCCACTCTTTGTTACATAGGCTAAGTTGTTTGTACGATAATCTTTTCTGGCATACTGGCTTCCTGAAGTTCCTTCTAGTAGTTTTCGGTGTGTAACAATAATTTCTTCTTTCGTTAATTGATTTAATGGAAACTGTTGTTGTTTTAATAGATAGTCGATGGCGATTTTTCTTTGGCGTTGCAAACTCAAACCGACAAGGAAGGGATCTTCTTGTTCCATAGTTTGACTATCTAACTGTTCTAAGTTTTTGATTCCTTTTAAGTAATTGTCTTGTTTCGACATTGGTTTTAAAGACAAAATACGGTCTACGTGCTCGATGTATTTGTCTAGGACTTCTTGTTCCCTTTCTAATGTATAGTCTTCTACTTTTAAGTCCGCGATTGTTTCAAAAATGTGCAAGTTTACTACGGGGTACAGCCCGCTCTGTCTCATTTCATCAATCTTTTTTTGTTCTTGTTTCTGCTGTGATGTCATAGTATCACCTCATTTAATTTGGGCATATTATACTATTCATCCGCATTTTTGTCAAGTTTTTCTTGGTTTTTGATGTAGTAAACTAGATGTTGGAAAAAGAAAAGTAATGCACAAAAAAGAGAAAACACTCAAAACTTAAAACTGT
>CANQHQ010000027.1 GCA_947623825.1 uncultured Bacilli bacterium | reverse complement strand
TTGAAAATTTGACAAAAAAATAACCATTTTATAATGGTTTCCTCATTTTTTCTCTTTCAAAACTGATAAATTCCCGGATTTCCTCTAACTCTCTTTCAATGGTTTCTTTATCCCAACCGTAAGGCATTCTCCTCATCCCATTCTTTCATCGATTCAACGTTTTCTAGTCGAGGATTATTCTACACGGTTTTACTAAAAAGTCAACAACCTTCCTTTTCCTACTAGATGAATGAGAGAAAAGATAGTATAATATTAAAAGAAACCATAAGGACAAAAGTGCCTGAAATAAAGAAAAGAGGGAAAACTATGCCAACTGCACATATTGAAAGTAAAAGAGAAGACATCGCTCCTGTTGTCATCATGCCGGGCGATCCACTTCGCGCAAAATTCATTGCGCAAACGTTTCTAGAAAAAGTAACATGCGTTAATCAAGTACGAAATATGCTTGCCTATACGGGAACGTACAAAGGAAAAAGAATCACCGTATTCGCATCAGGAATGGGAATGCCTAGTATTGGAATTTATTCTTATGAATTATACAAAAATTATGGAGTAGAAAAGATTCTTCGCGTTGGGACGGCAGGAAGTTATCAAGCCCATCTTCACGTTTTAGATATCGTTTTAGTGAATCAGTCTTATTCGGATAGTAGTTTTGCTTTCGTTCAAAATGGAACAAAAGACCAGGTAATGTCCGGAAGCGAAACAATGAACCAAGCAATTAAAGAGAAAGCCCAAGAAGAGGGAATTTCCCTTCACGAAGAAGACGTATATTCGACAGATGTATTTTATAATGAAATAGAAAGTCCTCTCATTCAGGAACACCATTTGGGAATCGTCGAAATGGAGTCATTTGCCTTATTTCATAATGCCAAAATCTTAGGGAAAGAAGCCGCTTGTCTCTTAACAATATCGAATAATTTTCAAACAGGAGAGGAAACCACATCGGAAATGCGAGAAAAAGGGTTCTGTGAAATGATTCGTCTCGCCCTAGAATCGTGTTTATAAAAAACAATTTTGGAACATACTATAAAAGAGGTGAAAAGAATGAACTACAAAAAAATCGATATGGGTTCTTATCAATTCCATATCATTCAAACCACGCGTTTTAAAAGCATTTTAATGAGAATTTGCCTCCGGGATAAAATCAAAAAAGAAGAAATCACTTTACGAAATTTCTTAACCAATTTTATGACTTATTCTACCGCTACTTATCCTACAAAAAGAGATTTGGTTTTGAAGACGCAAGACTTATACGCCGCCAATATTTCAACGAAATCCTACCGGGCAGGAAATTACAACATGATTAGTTTCTACCTATCGATTTTAAATGAAAAATACACAGAAAAAGGCATGTTAGAAGCATCGATTGCTTTACTAGCGGATGTTTTATTTCATCCGAATTTTGAAAATGACCAAACCTTCGAAGAGGCATTCCGTTATTTATATCAACGGACAAAGATGAATATCGAATCCATCAAAGAAGATCCAGGACTTTACGCAAGTATCCGGATGTTTGATGAGATGAAAGACGACCAACCGTATACTTATCATGAACATGGATATCTCGAGGATTTAGATCAGATTACGAAAGAATCCCTTATGGCGTACTACCATAAAGTAATGAATGAGAGCCTCGTCGATATTTATCTCATCGGGGATATCGATGAAAAGGAAATTCTTTCCTACATGGAAAAATACATGAAATTTGAAACTTTCAAGCGACCAAAAGCCTCTCAAATTATTACACACGAGAAGAAAAGAAGTCGCCCCAGAATCGTCAAAGAGACCGTTCCAAGTAATCAATCGAAATTATCCATCAGTTGTAAAATCGACGAATTAAACGAATGGGAACGAAATTATGTCCTTACTCTTTACAATATGATTTTAGGAAACAGTAGTGAATCGAAGTTCTTCCGTATCATTCGAGAAGAAAATTCTCTTGCCTATTTCATCTATTCTTCCTTAAATAAAATGGATCATTTGATGTTGATACGGGCAGGAATCTCAAAAGAAAACTTCGACAAGACCATCGAACTAATTAAAAAACTCATGAAAGAGATGGAAAAAGGAAACTTCAAAGAAGAAGATGTGGAAATTGCCAAAACCAATTATATTACGCTTATGAAAGAAATCGAAGATAATGAAATGGCAATTATTGAAACGTATTTAGCGAAGGATTTATTAAACTTAGGGGATATCGAAGAAAGAAAAGAAGAAATTCAAAAAGTAACGAAACAAGATATCATGAAAATTGCCAAGAAAATAAAGTTAGATACCATTTTCTTACTGGAAGGAGGTCTAGAAGATGAAGGAAATTAAATTGAGTGGATTAGATCAAAGTGTCTTTACCGAAAAACTAGAAAACGGTCTAGAAGTCTACATGATTCCCTATACCAACAAGACCAACTATAGTATGCATTACATCACCAAATATGGTTCCATTAATCAGACCTTTATTCCCGTAGGGCAAAAAGAAAAAATAACCATTCCCGATGGAACGGCTCACTTTTTGGAACACAAAATGTTTGAACAAGAAGATGGGATGGATCCCTTTACTTTTGCGACACAATCGGGTACTTCTTCGAATGCTTCGACGAGTTATCAAATCACGAGATATTATTTCGAGGGAACCAATTGTTTTAAAGAGAACTTAGATTATTTGTTAACGTATGTTCATAGTCCTTATTTTACAGAAGAAAACGTCGAAAAAGAAAAAGGAATTATCAAAGAAGAAATCAGACAGTACGATGATGAAATCGATTGGATTCTAGATGAAGAATTAAGAAAATCTTTATTTCAAAACGATGCGACCAGAATCGATATCGCCGGAACCGTAGAATCCATTCAAAAGATTACCAAAGAAATTCTCTATCAAACGTATAATACTTACTATCAACCAAGTAATATGGTTTTATTTCTTAGTGGATGTTTCGATCCGAAAGAAGCACTTTCTGTCATAAAGAAAAATAAAGCCTTAGCCAAGGCCGGAACCAAAGAACCGATTCGTGAAGAAAAAGAAGAGGAACCGGTAGAAGTAAATCGGAAAGAATATCGTTTTTCCTTTCCTGTCGTCCATCCTAAAGTTGCTTATGGAATCAAAGTACCGCTACCGAAAGAGATGGATAAATATAAGTTTTATCTCTATGTGGGAATGATTTTGAGTCTTCTTTTTGGACTCGCTTCTCCTTTTCGTGAGAGAATGAAAAAAGAGAAAAAGATGACGTCATTCTACTACGAAAGAAATTGGGTAGGAAATTACCTCATCATCGAATTCTATGCCGAAAGCCCAGAAGCAGAATCTTTGATTGAAGAATTAAAAAAAGAACTTCGAAAAGGAACATGGAAAGAAGAAGATATGAATCGGCTTAAAAAAGTTTGGATTTCTTCGGAAGTTCTCATGGTTGATAATATTTCTGCCACCATTGATAATCTTTTAGAGGATCTCATTGATTATCAAAAGTTGATTCCTAATAAAGTAGAAATTTATCAATCTCTAAATAATGAAGAATTAAAAGAAGTATATCATTCTCTTCCTCTCGATAATGATTGCGTCGTATATGTAGACCCATCCACCAAAGAGATGGAATAAAGAAAAAGCCGATTGAATATATTAAAATTAGGTGAGACAAGTGAAGAAAAATATCATTCGGATGGTTAGTATTTTCGCAGTAACGATGGGTGTTACTGCTTTTTTATGTCAATTTTTTCGTGTCGATATTACGAAAGAAGAAGTGAAAGCTAAAGAAGAACAACAAGAAATTCGTAGTGTTTTCTATTCCTACATCGAAATAAAAAAATATTTTCAAAATCAACCAGAAGAAGAGGCAAAGAAACGAATCGTCGAACAGTTGGATTTTCTGAAAGAGAAAGGTTGGAATCGTGTTTTACTACAAGTACGACCTTTTTCGGATGCCATTTATCCATCCAAAATTTATCCTTCTTCTTCGACGATAGTAGAAAAAGAGGGGGATCCGCTTTCCTATGATTTTTTAAAACTCTTTTTAGAAGAAGCACACGCAAGAAAGATCGAAGTCCATGCCTGGATTAATCCCTATCGCGTGCGAAATCAAACGGATCTTTCTTCTCTAAGTACCAAAAATCCCGCTTTTCTTTATTTAGGAACTTCCAAAGTAAAAGGAATCGATGGAAAAGGAATTTACTATAATCCGGCTTCAGAAGAAGTCCAAGATTTAATTATCTCAGGTATTGAAGAACTATTAGAAAATTATGATATCGATGGCATTCATTTTGATGACTATTTTTATCCATCCGACGACATCGATGAACAGGAATACAAAGAATATCAGGCCGTAATGACGAGGCAGGAATTTCACTTAACACAAGTAAATCACTTGGTTCAAAGAGTGTATGAAACCGTCAAGAAAAAAGAGGGGGTTCTTTTCGGAATTAGTCCGGAAGGAAATATCGAAAATAACTACGAAAAAAATGCGGCCGATGTCAAAACCTGGTTAAAAGAAGAAGGATACATCGACTACATTATGCCACAAATCTATTATGGCTTTGATAACGAAGTAAAACCTTTTCAAAAAACGTTAGAAGAATGGCATCAACTCATCCAAAATGAAGTAGATTTTCTTCCTGCTCTTGCGCTTTATAAAGCAGGGGAACCGGATAGTTATGCCAAGGGAGGAAGCCTCGAATGGGTAGCGAAGAAAGATATCATTCAAAAAGAAGTAGAGGCAAGTAGAAAACTATCAAAATATCAAGGTTTTTCCATTTTCCGTTTTGATTTTTTGTACCAAACAGAGGGAAATGAAAATCTGATTCAGGAAAGAGAAAATCTCTTTGAATTATTAAAAAAAGACCAAGAAAAAAAGAATTCCTAGAATTCTTTTCGAATAGGAAAATCCTGATATTCTTTTTTCCAAAGTTCTCTTTGTTTTTCGATAGAAAAGACAGAAGTATAAATCGCAAAAACAGTTTTTTCATATTCCAACATAGGAAGATTTCCTTTCGATAAAGTAGTGATGAGCGGAAGAGAAATCTCCTTTTTCTTTTGATTTAAATATTGTTGTCCTCGCGAAGTGAACCCTAAAACTCGAAGATAAGAAACTTCTTGAAATTCTTTAGCCATTTCTTTTGTAAAGCCACACAAGATATGAACACACATTCTTCGAAGACGATTATAAGTATACCGTTTAGTTTTCATCTTCGAAAGAAAATTCTCCCAAGAAGTCGCTTCTAAAATTTGTTTTCGAATACGATGTTCGATGCCTTCATCGACAGTTTGATAGATAGATAAATCCGAAGAGGAGAGAATCCGATACTTTAAAAAAGGAAAATAATCTTCTTCGAAATGTTGTCGTTCTTTTAAGATAGGAACGAGTGTGGGAGGAACCGTTTTTTCAAAATCTTTTCCCTCACGGATGGCTTTTCGAATACTAGAAGCACTCGCAATAGAGGAAGTAATTTCTTCGCTATGATAGTCATTGGTTCGAAGAATGGTTTTTGGAAGAATCGTACTTTTCTGGCGAATGATTTCTTTGATATAGGATAATCCTAATAAATCGTTGGGAGTCGCCACAACGTCTTCTTCCCCCAAAGCAAGAGAAAGAGAAGTAGGATAATTTTTTCCTTCTTCTAGATACTGTTTTACTTTCTTTTGATAGGAATCATCCAAACTTTTCATCGCAAGTTGTTGAAGTCGCTCGATGTCGTTACATTCACTACCAAAATACAATTCCTGTACTCCTAAAAGAGAAAGAATCGTAATGGCACCCTTCGCAAAATAATCCGCGCTCTGTGAGGCAAAAGGAAAGGGAAGCGCCACGACCAAATCCATCCCATAAGTAAGACACAATTCTGTTTTCGTATAAGGGTCGAGATAACTAGGAATGCCACGTTGCGTAAAGGTGGTCGAAATAACTCCCACGATGAGTGCATCTTTGTTTTCTTCTTTGACTTTCTCTAACTGATACAAATGCCCATAATGAAATGGATTATATTCCGCGATAATTCCAATGACTTTCACAAGAATCCCTCCTAAAAATAACCTAATTATACCAAAACTTGCCCACTAAAAAAAGTATAAATATGACAATTTTATAGGGAATCTTCTATTTCTTCTAGACGAAAAAGGAAGGATTTGGTAGAATATTGAAAGATGTAAACGAGTAGTAGGTGAAAAAAATGATAAAAATTCTATTAATGTATGTTCTTGGATTATGTGGTTTTTTTATCCTCGATCGATGGGTAGTTGAAATCCCTAGAAAAAAACAGAAAAGACTAGAAATCATCCGTTGGATTGGAACGTTCTTTGTTACACCCATCCTTTATTATGGTATGAACCAATCCTTTCTATATACCGATGAGGCTTTCGCGCAGAATCCTCTTTGGATCCTTGGACTTTTTTGTCTAGTGAATCTAGGCGCTTTCTTTCTCGATAAAAAGACGAGAACCAATAAAAAATGGGTAACCGATATCGCGAAAATTTTATTTCTTGTTCTCGTTTTAGAAGGAACTCTATTTAACTATAAACATTATCTAACTTTAACACGAGAAGAGGTTTCTGTTTCTCAAGATGAAATCGAAGTTTATAAAAAAGAAGGACAAGTTTTAACGCAAAAAAAAGAAAATCAAGTAAAAATCAAACCAGTCAAAGTCGTTGAGGCAAAAATCAAGATCAAAGGAACGAAAGTACGGGGAATTTATTTGGATGCCTATGATAAAAAGGACAAGTTAGTAAAGTATGATATTTCCGTAGATGATCAAGCAAGCGGAAAGAAAATTCTTTTAAATGAAACAACTTCGTATCAAGGAATTCCTTCTAGTTTCTACAAGAATATTTATAATCCCTACGAAAGTGATTACCTTTATCTAACATTCGCTGCAGATAAGAATGTCGAAGTACGAGGAATTCACCTCAATCCAGTGGTACCTCTTACTTTCTCTGCGATTCGAGTAGGACTGCTCAGTGCCTTCCTTATCTTAGGATACATTTTAAGACCAAGTAGCCTTTTATTTCAAAAGAAAGTAATCGAAGAAAAAAAATTAGTAAAGAAAACGACGATTATTCTTGTATCCATTGCCATTCTTTTGTCGTTAGGAATCACCCATTGGAACCCAACATTTCGAGGAAATCGCTATTTTACTTATGACTATGTTTCAGCGAAACCGGTCAATGTATATCAAAAATTAGCAGAAGCTTTGGCACATGGGAAAGTTCATTTATTAGATAAACCCGCTTCTTCCCTCATAGAAATGGAAAATCCATACAACATCGATGATAGAGAAAAAACCTTAGAAGCAGAGGGAGAAGAATACTTCTGGGATACTGCTTACTATAACGGACGTTACTATGTTTATTTTGGAGTCGTTCCCGTATTATTCACATATCTACCATTTTATCTATGTACGGGTCATCATTTATCCAATAACATGGTTATCTTTTTAGGACTCGCAGGTATCATTCTTTCCCTCGTGGCGTTCTGTAAAAAAATGGTGGAGCGTTACGGAAAAAGTTTGACGATAGGAACGTACTTATATCTACTACTCATCACTTTATTTGGTAGTCACTTTCTCTTTTGGTATATCGCTCAGAGACCAGATTTTTATTCCATCCCAATTGTTTGGGGAATCATGTTTAGTCTTTTAGGAATGACTCTCTGGCTTCATGCCCAAAAAGAAGAAAAACCATTAGAGAAAAAATGGTTGTTCCTAGGTTCTCTTTCTATGGCTTTGGTGGCAGGATGTCGACCACAACTCTTATTGATTTCTTTTGCGGCCATTCCTATCTTCTTTAAAGACTTCAAAGAGAAGAAGATTCTTTCGAAAAATAGTTGGAAAGAAACTCTTGCTTTTGTCCTTCCTTATGTCATCGTCGCCATTTCCTTAATGATGTATAATTATGTTCGTTTTGGATCCATCTTCGATTTTGGCGCAAATTATAATTTAACGACCAACGATATGACCAAACGAGGATTCGAATTCGAACGAATCGGATTAGGATTTTATTATTTCTTGTTTGCTTTCCCATTATTCCAAAATGTCTTTCCGTTTGTGAAGATGCTTCCACTATCGACTAGTTATATTGGAATCACAATTTATGAGACGATGTTTGGTGGAGTCGTTACAATGATGCCTCTCTTCTTGTTCGGTCTTTTGTTCTTCCGTTTTAAAAAATATTTTAAAGAGAAACTTCCTTACTATTTGGCAGCCATCTTTACGATTTCGACGGGAATCATCATTTTTGCGGATACCAATATGGCCGGAATTTTACCAAGATATTGCCTCGATTTCGCTTGGTTACTCGCTTTAAGTACCTATCTAGTATTACTTCATATCATTGAAGGATGGAAGGGGAAGAAAGAATACATCCAAGTCTTAAACAAAGTTCTATTCGGAGTCGTTATGATATCTCTTATCTATAACTTCTTCTTACTGTTTATCGACGTATCTTACTCGTATAAATCGACCTTACCAACGTTCTTTTATCACTTCTATTACTTGTTCCAATTTTGGTTATAAAAAAGGATTCCTCTCTTTTTGAGGAGTCTTTTTCAAAGAATAATAGAAAAAATCAAGGTATCACGAGAAAAAAATACGAAAAAGATTGAAAAAATAGAAGATTTACTGTATAATGAATAAGCGGTGGTGGTTCTAGGATGATGGATATAACAAAGATCCGAAATCATGAAATAGATAGAATCGAACTCGATGAAAGTGTCGAAATCGATGCGACCTATTGGAAAGATTCTAAAATCAAAAACTTAGAACCAGTAACAATAAAAGGAAATATCCACTTAGAAGAAGAAAGGCTTCTTTTAGAGGGTACCGTTTCAGGAACAATGACACTCTTAGATGATATTAGTTTGGAAGAAATCTCGTATCCGTTTTCTTTTGAATTAGAAGAAGAAATCGAAGAAAAGAATGATTTTCCAGAAAAAGAACTTGATATTGTTGAAATTTTATGGCAAAATATTGTATTAGAAGTTCCGTTGAAATTAACCGAAGTAGAAGATTTCAGTAAATATCAAGGGGATGGGTGGAAATTGGTTCATGAAGACGAACTTCAAGCCAAGAACAATCCTTTTAGTGAATTAGCGAATATGTTGGGAGAGGAGTGATAATTATGGCAGTACCATTCAGAAAAGTATCAAAGACAAGAAAAAGAATGAGAAGAGCACACAATGCCTTAACAGCACCAGGAACAATCAAATGTCCAAACTGCGGTGAAATGATTCGTCCGCATAGAGTATGTCCAGCGTGTGGTTTCTACAAAGGAAAAGAAGAAGTAAAGAAAGATGCTGAGTAAGCGTCTTTTTTCATGCCCGAAACGAGATTCGACAAAATGAATCGCATCCTTTTCGTAAACTGAAAGAGGTGATAGATATGACAGTATATCTCGACCTCGTTTTTTTTGTGAATTTTTTCTTTGATACCCTGCTTCTTGAAACAGTCAATCTCGTTTTAAAACGAAATCGCAAAAAGCGATGGATTCTTCTAGGAGGATTGACGGGAAGTCTCAGTACTGTTTTTCTTTTTTTTGAGCCCTCTTCTTTCGAACTATTCTTAGGCAAAATGGGATTATCCATCGCCATGGTGTTAGTCAGTTTTTCATATTCTTCGATGAAAGAACTGGGGATGAACTTACTATATTTATATTTTGTGAGCATTCTTTTAGGAGGATTTTTATACTACCTCGATTTAAAGGTTTCTTATGATCAAATAGGAAACATCCTTGTTTCCACGCGCGGTACAAAAAACTTTCTTCTATTCCTTCTAGTCGGACCCGGAATTCTTTTTATTTACCTCAAACAAGAAGCCAAACGAAAAGAGAGGAATCAATATCTCTATCAAATTGAATTAATACAAGGAAAAAAGAAATATCATTATACCGGTTATCTAGATACGGGTAATCAACTCTACGAACCTTACACCAAACGACCCGTTCATTTACTGTACGATCCCTCTTTCACCATTCCTAAAAATGCCAAGATTCTATATGTTCCCTATCATGGACTCAATCAGGAAGGAATTCTTCCTTGTCTTTGTTTCGATACCATGAGAATTGATGGAACAAAAGAAATTAAAAAAGTATGGATTGGTCTCAGTCGAGAACCCTTTCACATCGAAGGAGCAGAAATGATTCTGCATGGAAAAGAAATTTCATCCTAAAAACGACAGAATCCGAGAAAGAGAATTTCTATAATAAAACTATCTATCATATATTGAAAAAGGAGGACATGCGATGATAGGAATATTGTTATTATTCGGTTCATTTTTTGAACGAAAGAATGCTTTGTTTTACGTAGGGTCTTTAGATCGATTACCAGAACCACTCAAAAAAGAGGAAGAAGAGTTTTACATTGAATTAGCCGGAGATGGGGACCAATATGCCCGTGATAAATTAATTGAACATAATCTAAGATTGGTTGTTTTTTTGGCAAAAAAATATGAAAATACCAGAGTTGATTTAGAAGACTTAGTAAGTATCGGCACCATCGGATTAATCAAAGGAATCAAAACGTTCAGTAAAGACAAAAATATTAAACTAGCGACCTATGCTTCTCGTTGTATCGATAACGAGATTCTCATGTTTTTAAGAAAAAATAAAAAGGTAAGGACCGAAGTAAGTCTAGAAGAATCTCTCAGTTACGATGCGGATGGAAACGAACTCCATCTTGAAGATATTTTAGGAACCGATCCCGATATTGTGACAAAGAATCTCGAGAAAGAGACAGAAAGAGAACTGGTCATGCAGGAAATTGAAAAACTGGAGACTAGAGACAAAGAAATTATCATGCTCCGCTATGGATTAATGGGAAGAAAAGAAATGACCCAAAAAGAAGTCGCTGATTTATTAGGAATTAGTCAGTCCTACATCTCTCGAATCGAAAAAAAGGTCATTCGTAGACTAAAGAATCTAGTTCGCTGCTAAATCTAGAGAAATCTAGATTTTTTTATGAAATTCTTTCTAAAAAATATCGCAATAATGGAACTTCTAAAAAAGATTTCTTCACTTCTAAAAACAAAAAGTTCTAAACGAAGATTCAAAAAAGAAGAAAAGGAAAAAGGACAGGTAATGGAAAACAAGATTGATTAGTAAAAACAAAAATAGTTGTCCTTTTTTGTAAAGAGATAATCGTTATTAACAGGCTTTTACGTAGTTGTGATAGAATGGTAATGAAGAGGTTACAAACAAAAAAACTTACAAAAAGGAAAGGAGTGGTGAGAAAATGGAGAATTTAAATACCGGAAGTGTCGTAGATTTTCACCAACTGAAAGATTATGAAAAAGCCGCAAGAGATTTTTCAGAAGGAAACAAAGAACTAGAGAAGTTGTTATTAAACTGTTTTCATAGAGGAATTCAAACGACTGCCTGTTGTGGAGGACATGAAAACGAGAATAGAAAACCCTATATTTCTTTTTCTTATTCTCCCGAAAATGAACAAGTAATTTACGCATTACTATCTAATTTAAAAGATAGAGAATGTGTTTTTCGATATAATAAACTAGCAAACAGAAAGTCTTTCTTTAGTGTGGAAGAGGGACAAGTATTTGATTTTCATCATGAGTCTACTTTATTTAGTGATATGAATGATGTCATTTGTTCTTTTGATATGGGAAAAGATTATTACACAGAACTACCGAAAGATTTACAAAAGTATAGTTCGATTCTTAAAAATTCTGAAAATGACGAGTTTTTAAATGCAAATGGTACATCCGATTATTTTCAAATGTGCTATGAAAAAGGTTTGAATGGATATGAATATACAATGTTGACAAGTAATCCATATTATAATATGATGGCCGAAAAAGGAAATTTTACAAAAGACGAAACAGAAGGATTTCCTAGTTATATTTTGAATGTTTCAAATCGGGAAATGGCGATTTCTGCATTAAATGGGCTCGCAACCAATATCCAAACTTTTGGAAATAAACAAGAAGAGACATTTAATCATTCGCAATCTCAAACATCTCAACCACAAGAAAAAGAGAATAGATTTGAATCCGATGCCAGAATAGGGAAGGGTGCCCTTTAAATCATGAATGATTAGGATGATTTCAAAAAGAAAAGTCAAATCGATAGGAGACAAAGAAATGCAACGATATTTTATTCAAGAAAAAAAAGAAAATCACTTTCAATTAGATGAAAAAGATAGTTATCATGTAACAAAAGTCATGCGGATGGAAGTAGGGGAAACCATCGAAGTCGTCTATGAGAATGGTTGTTATCTTGCTAAAATTACTTCCCTTTACCCTCAAGTGGAAGGAGAACTTTTGTCTCTAATCGAAGAAAAAAAATCTTTATCCTATTCTGTGACATTAGCGCAGTCCATTGTAAAGGAACAAAAGATGGATTGGATTCTCCAAAAAAGTACAGAACTTGGAGTACAGGAAATCATTCCGACGATAGTAGAAAGAAGCATTGTAAAAGTAGACAAGAAAGAAACAAAGAAAAAGGAACGTTGGCAAAGAATTGTAAAAGAAGCCAGTGAACAATCGAAAAGAACGACGATTCCAATCGTTCAAAGTCCTATGACCATTCAAGAATTAAGCACGTTAAAAGACTACGATGTCAAACTTCTTTGTACCACCAGAAAAAATACGAAAAATCTGAAAAAGATATTATCAAATATAAAAGATGGTGCTACAATGATAATAGTGATTGGACCAGAAGGAGGATTTACCCAAGAGGAAGAAGAAATCCTAATTCGAGGGGGATTTGAAACTGTTTCTCTAGGAGATACCATTCTAAGAACGGAAACAGCCTCACTATTCTTCTTAAGCGCAGTTCGTTATCACGATATGAGGTGAAAAATAGATGGGTGAATGGATAGAAACCATGTCGATGAATGTCAGTAAAGAATTGTTCATTGTTTATAGTTTAATCGCGATTGTGATTCTAATCATTGTGATCATCCTAGTAATGGATAAAATCAATAATAAAAAAAGGAATCCATCGTTTTATAATAGAAAATTATCAAAAAGACTAAAAGAATTAAGACAAGAAGAAAAAAGATTACAGAAAGAACAAATAGAGAAAAAAGAAGAAGAGATGGAAGAAAAAGTATCCATCGATGACTTAGATTTGTCAAAGACCGCACAAATGAATCTTGGAACAGGAGAAGAGAGTCTTCCACCAGTAGTAGAAGAAAGAGAAGAACCGAGTAGGGAAGAAACTCCTTCATTCCCGCAAGGAACAATTAGTACCCAAGAGATGGATGAAGTGGAGATTCTAGAAGAACCAGAATCAGAACCGGAATTAGAAAAAACACAAGCACAAATTGAAGTAGAAGAAATCACCAAAGCTTTAGAAAAAGCAGTTCAAGAAGAGAAAACCAAAGACAAGTACGAACGGTATGAAGAAGAGCAGGAACAAAATGCCATTATTAGTTACAAGGAATTAAAAGAAAAATATGATGAATTATATGATGAAAACGAAAAGATTCAATATATGGAAGATGACTCTTTTCCGATTAACCTAGATGAATTATACGAATATGATAAAAAAGCAAGAGAAACGGAAACCATCGAAGAGAAAAAAGAAGTTCCACCAGTCGTACCAATAGAAAAGAAAGAAGAAAAGCCAGTGGAATCCTCTCGAGGAACCGAATTTAAAAGTAGTCCCATTATTTCTCCTGTCTATGGGATTCAAAAAGAAGAACCAGAAAAAGAAGAAAAGAAAGAGACCTCGGAAGAAGAACTCGAACGAACGAGAGATTTTCTAAATACTTTGAAAGATCTTCAAAAAAATTTAAATTAATAAGTATGTCAAGTAAAAAGAACGCAAGTGAAAGACCTTGCTTCTTTTTTTTCTTTTGTTTACAATAAAGAAAAGAGGTGTCAAAAAGTGAAAAGAAAGAAATGGGATTCTTTAATCAAAGCACTATTGACTACATTGGCTTTCACTTTGAATGTAGTAAAAATTTATGAAAATAAAGTGACACAAAATAATATCTTTTTAGTGGAATTATATACAGTATGGATTCTTTTGTTTCTTCTTTATCAATTTTATGAAAAAGGAGAGAAAAAGAACAAGAAAAGTATTACAATTTTATCTCTCTGTTTTTCTTTTTTCATGCTATTTGGTTATAGTTATCTAAAAATAGATTCTTGGAACCTCGTATTAGGAAATGGTAAAATGGGGGGGATTTCCGTCATCCTATTTCTCGGTCATTTCTTTTTCCTCCAACGAATGTTAGGAATGATAGACACTTGGTTACAAACAAAAGAATTCCCCGAATGGAAAGGAACCAAATGGTTAGGGAAGGGACTTTCTTTTTTTGAAAAGCATCCTTTTGGAACGAGTTTTATTTTTCTTCTTCTAGCGTGGCTTATCTATATGATTGCGTTTTATCCTATCATTCTTTCTCCCGATCCTTCGTTTCAAATCAAAATGTTTTTTAATGAACATACCAAATATATTGACTGGGTTATTCCAAGAAATGATACCATCTTTATGACGACACATCATCCTGTCATTCACACCTTTCTTCTAGGAGGATGTATTCAATTAGGAAGAAGTCTTGGAAGTGATAATCTTGGCTTATTTATCTATTCTTTCTTACAGAGTATGGCCCTAGCAGCGACCCTATCTTATACCATTGCGTATACGAAAAAAATCAAATTAAAAAATAGTGTTCGTATCCTTCTTCTTTTCTTTTATGCCTTCGCACCTATGTTTCCTCTTTATGCCATGTCAGGAGTAAAAGATACGTACTACACCTGCTTTGTGATTCTCTACACGTTATTTTTACTCGACCTCTTTCTTTTCTCTAGAGAAAAAATTCAATGGAAACAAATCGGAGTAGGGATAGGAATTATTTTAGGAATGACACTTTTTCGAAATAATGGAATTTACCTTTTTCTTTTGTCGTTTCCTTTTCTCTTTTTCTATCGCTTTTTTGATAAAAAAAGATTGTTTGTTCTTTTTGCTTGTTCTCTTGCGGGTTACGGTCTTTTCACAAAAGTACTCATTCCCAGTCTCGGTATCAGTGAGGGAAGTATCCGAGAAGTCTTATCGATTCCGTTTCAACAGACCGCCCGTTATGTAAAATATCACGAAGAAGAAGTGACCGAAGAAGAGAAAAAAGTGATTGACCACATACTAGGATACGAAGATTTAAAAGAAAGATATCAACCAACAATTGCAGATTCTGTCAAAAACAATTATAATAAATATACGACGGAGGAAGATTTAAAGAAATACTTTGAAGTTTGGTGGCATCAATTGATTAAACATCCCGATACCTATATCCAAGCGACGATGAATAATGTATATGGGTATTTTTATCCCAATTCGACAAGATGGTACATTTATTACAAATTCGATTCTAGAATTACGCAGAATGATTTAGTCGATTATCATTACAATTCCTTGAATGGATTACGAACGGTTCTGACAGACTATGGAGTCAGTTTTCCGTATATTCCAGGACTTGGAATGAGTTGTAACATTGGTATTTGTACTTGGATTCTATTCTATTTAGTCGCAACGGTTGGCGTAAGAAGAAAAGAAATGCTTCTCGTTTTAGCACCCACACTGATTTCTTTATTAATCTGTGTAGCGTCGCCAGTGAATTGTTACTTTCGCTATGCGATGCCATACGTCTTTATGATCCCGTTTTTAACCGTGAGCTTGGTTCACATAAGTAAAAAGAAGGAAGGTTTTTATGAAAAAAGAGGATAAAAAAATAGCAGTACTGATTCCTTGCTATAACGAAAGTTTAACTATTGAAAAAGTGGTCAAAGACTATAAAAAAGCACTCCCAGAAGCGGATATTTATGTCTATGATAATAATTCCAAAGATGGTACAGATCAAATTGCGAAAAAAGCAGGAGCCATCGTTCGATACGAATATCGTCAAGGAAAGGGGAATGTCATTCGGACGATGTTTCGAGATATCGATGCCGACTGTTATTTAATGATTGATGGAGACGACACCTATCCCGCAGAAAATGCAAGAGAAATGTGTAACTTAGTATTAGATGGAAAAGCCGATATGGTAATCGGAGATCGCTTATCTTCTACCTATTTTACAGAAAATAAACGTCCTTTCCATAACTTTGGAAATCGTATTGTCCGTTACTCAATCAATAAATTGTTTGGAAACAACATAAAAGATATTATGACTGGATATCGGGCTTTCAGTTACGAATTTGTGAAAGGATTTCCTGTTTTATCGAAAGGTTTTGAAATTGAAACAGAAATGACCATTCATGCCGTCGATAAGAACTATAAATTAGTAGAAATTCCGGTTACGTATCGCGACCGTCCTGCAGGAAGTGTATCCAAACTCAATACTTATAAGGATGGATTCAAAGTACTAAAGACCATTGCCAACCTATTTAAAGAATATAAACCAGGTGTCTTTTTTGGCTTTTTCGCAGCCCTATTTCTCTTGGTTTCCCTCATACTAGGAGTTCCTGTCTTCCTAGAATATTTTGATACAGGACTTGTTCCACGATTCCCATCTCTCATTGTTTCAGGCATCTGCTTGGTTGTTGCCTTACTATTATGGGTCTCTGGAATTCTTCTTGATGTCATCGCCAAAAAGCATAAGCAAATGTATGAAATTTTAATGAATCAATTACCAAAAAGGAGTAAAGAATGAAGGATTGGCTAAAAAAGAATGAAAAATTAGTAAGACAAATTTTGCGTTTCGGTGTCGTCGGAGGAAGTGCCTTTGTGATTGATTCTGCGATCCTTTATATTTTAACGGAATTTGTAGGAATCTATTACCTCACTTCTTCCATTATTTCTTTTACGATATCCCTTATCTATAATTATATTTTAAGTATTTATTGGGTTTTTGATGTCAAAAGAAAACAGACGTTAAAGGAAATCATCATCTTTGTCATTCTTTCTGTCATGGGTCTTGGTATCAATCAAATAGTCATGTATATCGGTTCAGATAAGATGAAAATCTATTATATGCTGACGAAAGTGGTAGCGACCGCCATTGTCATGGTATGGAATTTCATCACCCGAAAACTATTCTTAGAGAAGTAGGAAAGCCTACTTCTTTTCCATTTACATGAAGAAAAATCTCTGTTAGAATGATACTAGAGCCTTTTGAATCTAGTAGGAAGAGAATGGGGAAAAGAAATTGCTTTTTCTCATGAATTGGTATATAATGGTAAAAGTTTAAAGGGGAGAGTAGAATGGAGAAAATATATATCTTTGGACATCAAAAACCCGATACGGATTCTGTGACAAGTGCCATTAGTTTATCTTATTTGAAGAATCAACTAGGACAAGAAGCAGAACCGAGAGTCTTAGGGGATTTGATGGATGAAACAAAATTTGTTCTCGATTATTTTGGTGTCAAAACGCCCCAATTACTGAACGATGTAAAACTACAATTAAAAGACTTAAACTACCATAAAGGATATTTCTTAAGAGATACGACTTCGATTAAAAAGACGTATGACTATATGATGGAACGAGGAATTACCGGAGTACCTCTTGTCGATGAAAATCAAAAGTTTCTAGGTCTAATTACCATTAAAGATATCGCGAAGTGTTTGATTCATGGGGACTTTGATACGATGGACACTTCTTATGACAATATTCTAGAGACCTTAAATGGAGAAGAAATCCTTCGTTTCGATGAAGAAATCCAAGGAAAATTGATGGCTGCTTCTTATCGAAGTACCACCATTTTAAATACAATCTCTCTACATAAAGAGGATATTTTAATCGTAGGAGATCGTCACAGTATCATCGAATATGCCGTAGAAAGTGGAGTCAAACTCATTTTAATGGTGGGAAATGGTATCATCAAAGAAGAACATCTAGAACGTGCTCGCCAAAATCATGTCAACATCATAAGAACGAAAGAAGATACGTTCCATACCGCGAAAATGATTGGACTAAGTAATTACATTCGAATTCTAAATGGAACCGATCGACCATATACATTTGATGAGGAATCTTATTACGACGACTTTTTAACAAAAACATCCCAATTAAAACATAACAACTATCCCATTATCGGAAAAAGAGGAATTTGTAAAGGCCTCATTCGTATTACGGAGATTACCGAAAAACGAAAGAAAAAAGTCATTTTAGTCGACCACAATGAGCAAGAACAAAGTGTCGATGGACTGGAAGAAGCAGAAATTATCGAAGTAGTGGATCACCACAATATTGGAAATTTATCGACGAATAATCCCATTGATTTTCGTATTATGACCGTTGGTTGTACCAATACCATTATCTACAAACTTTATCAAGAAAATCATGTGACCATTCCGAAACAAATCGCTGGATTAATGCTTTCAGGAATTTTATCCGATACCCTCGCTTTAACTTCTCCTACGACGACCGAACTAGACAAAAAAGCCTGTGAAGAACTGGCCAAATTAGCAGAAGTTTCTTATCGAGATTATGCCTTAGAAATGTTTAAAGCAGGAACTTCGTTAACTGGAAAAAGCGAAGAAGAAATTATTATGACCGATATAAAAAGTTTTCAGAAACAAGACGATAAATTTTCGATTAGTCAAGTATTTACTTTGAACTACGAGGAGATTTTAAATAAGAAAGAAACGTACGTAGAATGGATTTCTAAAATTGCCCAAATGCGCGGGAATCGATTTGTTTTACTTCTTGTAACGGACATTATGCAGAATGGGTCATATCTTTTCTATAGTGAAGGGGCAAGTGAAATACTAAAAACCGTTTTCCATAAAGAAACGATTCCTCAAGGATATTATGTCGATGGATGGGTATCACGAAAAAAACAAGTCGTTCCCATTCTCATGGATTATATGAATTAGAAAAGGAGTGTTAGAATTGAAATACTTTATTTTATTAATAAAAGGATTTATTATGGGAATTGCCAATATCATCCCAGGAGTGAGTGGAGGGACCCTCGCTTTAACGATGGGAATTTATGAAGACTTGATTGGTTCCATCAGTCATTTCTTCACAAAATTAAAAGAAAATCTAAAATTTCTCATTCCTGTTTTTCTAGGAATTGGACTTTCTCTATTAACCATGAGTAGTGTCATTTCTATTTGTTTTGAAAAATATACGATTCCTACCACTTTATTCTTCATTGGACTTGTCTTGGGTGGTATTCCGATGTTACTAGGGTATGTCAAAAAGAAAAAAGAACGGAAACAAATCTCTAGTTATGTAATTGCGTTTCTTACATTTTCCGTTGTCATGATTTTAGCCTTTTCAGAACAAATCTTTGGTTCTGGATTAGGAAATGTTCAGTTACAAAACTTAAATGCCGCAGGGTATGGATTGTTATTCTTAGTAGGTGTCATTGCGGCAGCCACCATGATTATTCCTGGCGTTTCTGGTTCTTTAGTCCTTATGCTTCTTGGTTATTATTTACCAATTGTCAACACCATCAAAGAACTCGTAAAAATGAATGATATTCTAAAAAATGGTTGGATTCTTTTCGTTTTTGGCGTAGGAGTCCTCGTGGGAATTGTCTTAATCTCAAAATTAATTGAGTTTTTACTTGAAAAATTCGCTACCAAAACGTACTTCGGAGTATTAGGGTTCATCATTGCCAGTGTCGCAGCCATTCCCATTTCTGTTTATCATGAAATAGGAGCCGTTCCTTTTTCAATCATGCAATCCATTATGGGAATTCTCCTATTAATCGTTGGATACGTAATTGGAGTCAAATTAGGAGGAACAGAAGAATGATAGAAGTAATTCTTTTAGCCATCATTCAAGGTATTGCGGAGTTTTTGCCTATTTCTTCCAGTGCCCATTTAATCATATTTCGTGATTTATTTGGAATTGGAGCGAATGTCATTACCGGAGATCTTGCCTTAGCGTTTGATATTGCCCTTCATTTTGGAACGTTACTTGCCATTCTTCTTTATTTCTTTTATGACTTCCTTGGTATGGTAGTAAAAGGGTTTACGACGGGAACCAAAAGTCGAGAAGGAAGAATGTTTTGGTACATTGTTGTTGCCACCATTCCTGCCGCTCTTGCGGGAGTCTTATTCGAAGATGTCATCGAAGAAAGCATCCGTGGCAATTTCATTTTGATTGCGATTGCCCTCATCGGAATGGGAATTTTAATCTATGCATGTGATCACTTCTTCAAACAAACGAAAAACTTTGAGAAGATGACTTGGAAAGATGCTATCCTTATCGGATGTAGCCAAGTATTTGCCTTGATTCCAGGATTCTCGCGAAGTGGAACGACGATGGCAACGGCTCGTTGTCTTCATCTCAATCGAGAAGATGCCGCTAAATTTTCTTTTTATTTATCTGCCCCAGTAGTTTGTGGCGCAGCCCTCTTAAGCGTTTTAGATCACGCCACCATGGCGGCCATCCAAGCCAATTTGACCATCTTTATCGTAGGAATTCTTGTCGCCTTCTTCTTTGGACTCATCTGCATTGAATTCTTACTCAAATATATCAAAAATCATGACTTTAAAATCTTTATGTGGTATCGAATTCTTTTAGGAATCATTGTCATTCTTTGTGTGCTTTTCTAGAAAGGAGATTCTATGAACGGACTGATTTTAACTTTAATCTTAGGACTCTTTATTATCGCCGGAGGAGTAATTGTCTTTCTCTCCAAAAATAACGATAAATTTATCGAATTTTCTCTCGCTATGGCTTTTAGTGTTATCGTCATGTTACTCGTCTTTGACATCATTCCAGAAACTTGGGAAATCATCGATACAGGAAACCATCTCATCAGTATATTAACCATTATATGCGGTGTTTGTACGGGATTTTTCTTTCTTCGTATTTTGGATCATTTTATCCCAGATCACGACGATGATTTATCGACGACAGAAGACGATAATCGCAACCTAGGACATATCGGACTGGTTTCTAGTATTGCCTTGGTTCTTCACAATATAGTAGAAGGAATTGCCATTGCCACCCTCTATATGAGTGATGCCAAGAGCGGACTCCTCGCGGGAATCGGCGTAGGACTACACAACATTCCTTTAGGGATGGTAATTGCGTCTACCTTTTATCGTTATACTCAAAAAAAAGGGAAGACAAGCCTTCTTCTTCTAGGAATCTCTCTATCGACCTTTGTAGGAGGATGGTTGGTGTATGTCTTCCATTTAGAAGAATCGATTCATTTCATTGAATCCATTTCCCTTACTGTTACTCTAGGAATGCTTTTATTCATTTCTTGTATGGAACTCATTCCAAAGATAAGACATACAAAATATAAAAAAATGACCCTCTTAGGATTGATTTTAGGAGTTCTTTTGTTAATCATACCCATGGTCATTTAAGTAGGGAAACCTACTTTTTTCTTTCCATCGTTTCTTTATTTACAGAAACGAAAGAAATTCGGTATAATATAAATAGAAAAAGGGTGAGATATATGAACGTAGTGATTCGAGTAAGCGAAGAAACAAAGAAAAAAATGATGCAGTATTATGAAGGAAAAAAGAGAGACAAAGTCATTCCTTACGTCGTCTTTCAAGCCCAAGATGGGGATACGGTCGTTACTATGTACGAAAGTGGGAAAGTCATGTTTCAAGGAGTAAGCGCGGATGTCGATAGTGCGATGTGGCTAGAGATGGATGGAAGCACTCAAGAGAAAAAAGAGGAAAAGAAGAAGCAAGAAGAAAAGTATCATAACTGTTCTTCCATTGGTTCCGATGAAGTAGGGACAGGAGATTATTTTGGACCGATTGTCGTAACAGCCAGTTTCGTCAAAAAAGAAGATGTAGACTACTTAGATAGCTTAGGTGTTCGAGATTCCAAAAAAATGACGGACGAAACGATTTTAAAAGTTGCTCCAGAGATTGCGAAACGAATCCAATACAAAAGCATCATTCTAAGTAATCAAGAATATAATGAAAAACATGGAAACAGTAATAATATGAATAAAATCAAAGCCATTCTCCACAATAAAGTACTTTATCAATTAGTTCAAGAAGTCAAAGAGCCTTACGATTATATTATTGTCGATGAGTTCGCAAGAGAAGCAAGATACTACGAATATATTCAAGAATCGCCACAAATTCAAAGAGGAATTACATTCATGCCTAAAGCCGAAGATCAAAATCTAGCGGTTGCCTGTTCCTCGGTAATTAGTCGCTATTTGTTTCTCAAAGAATTCGATAAACTTTCGGACTCTCTTCATATTCCTCTTCCTAAGGGAGCAGGACCCATCGTAGATAGTGTAGGCGAACAAGTAGTCGAAAAGTACGGAGAAGAAAAATTAAAGGAAATCGCAAAGTACAATTTCAAAAATACCGAAAGAATTTTAAAAGTTTGTATTTTTTAAAAGGGACTGAAAAGTTCTTTTTTATTTTTCATAAGACTTGAAAAAAGAAAAGGAAAAAGGTATAATGTACCATAAGATAGGAGAGTGTGGTTATGAAGACTAGAAGAAAAAAGAAAGAGCAAGGCTTTACTTTAATTGAACTATTGGCAGTCTTTGTAATTCTAGCCGTCATTCTAGGAATTGCGGTAGGATCTTACAATTACTATATTCGTTCAAGTCGAAATAAAGCCTACAAATTAGCGGAAGATGCAATGCAGGTGGCAGCGAGTAACATCTTAACAGATTGTATGACTTCTGCCAAAGAAGATATGGGAAATTTCTGTAATGCCCATCAGGCACCGGCTACGCAGTATGAGTATGATGTCATGACAGGAGCGGATTTAGTAAAGTATAATTATTTGGATCCGATAGTAAATCCAGATAATACAGAGGAATACTGTGATATGGAAACATCGTATGTGTACATTTCAAATAAAGCGAATAGTGAAGAAGAAAACAATAATGATTTCGTTTATAAAGTATGCCTTCGTTGTGGAGATCGAAAGAGTGAAGAATG
>CANQHQ010000026.1 GCA_947623825.1 uncultured Bacilli bacterium | reverse complement strand
AGAAATAGGTCTATGTTAGTATGGTTTAAAATTTTTTTAAATTTTTTATTGATTTTTATTAGCAAGTTTTTTTGCTTCTTTTACTTCTATTTCTTCGAAATAGGCATTCCCTATCTCAAGTTTTAGAAGATTTTTTTCTGTTTCAAAATTGGTTTGATGTAATAAATGATGAAGAATACGAATGTTTGTATTATGGGTAATTATAAGAACGTTTTTATCTGGATATTTTTCCAAAATTTCTTTTAAGAAGGATTCACATCTTTGGATGATATCTTGTATCTTTTCGACTCCTTCTTCATCCGTATTTCGATGATAATCCCAATATTTTTTAAAATCATATTCTTCTTTGTGTTTTCCTTCGAAGTTGCCTAATTCTCGTTCGATGAGTCGGTTATCTTCTTGGATCCATACGCGGTCTCCTACTAATAAAATAGCGGTTTCCCAACAACGTACTAATGGAGAAGTATAGGCTATATCGATTGGTTTTTCTTTCAGTTTTTCCTTCAATCGTTTGATTTGCCGAACTCCTTCTTCACTCATATTATGATTTCGGCTTCTTCCTTGGAGGATTCCCTCTCTATTTTCGTTTGTTTGTCCATGTCTTACTAAATAAATTTTCATACTGACTCCTTTTCATAACGATAGATGGCGATTCTTTTAGTCCCATACTGACGATATTTTTCTCGCTGGTAATGAGGATACGATTCTTTTAAATCGTCGTTTTCGTATTCACATACGATGATTCCCTGTTGTTTTACGAGATTTTTCTGATCTAACTCGGTTAGAATTTCTTCTAGATTTTCATATTGATAAGGGGGATCTAGAAAAATAAGGGTGAATTGTTTTTGTTCTTTTTGAAAGAGAGCGAGACTTTTCTTATAATCCATCGTGTATATCTCTAAATTTTTTTCTTGCCATAAGTTCCCGATCTTCTCGATTTGTTTGGTACAAAGAGGATTTTTATCGACGACGGTTGCTTGTTTGGATCCATTACTTAGTGCTTCCAAGGCTAGATTTCCTGTTCCTGCGAATAAGTCGAGAACGAGACTTTCTGGTATCTCTTCTTGAATCATCCCAAAAAGACTTTCTTTGATTCGATCTTGGGTGGGTCTAGTTCCTTCAATTTGGTAACCCGAAAGATTTCTTCCTTTATATTTTCCACTAATGATTTTCACAGGCATGTCCTCCTTTTTGGGTTAGAGATTCTAGACGTTGATTGATTTCTAAAGTTAGTAGATAAAGTTCATTTTCTAGTTTTTGATAACGATTATATTCTGGATTTTCATGAAGTTTTTGTTTCTTTTCTCTATATTCCTTGGTATGACAATCCATTTGATTACAGGCTTCGATTTCTTGAAGCAATTCTTTATTTTGAAGAAGTTTTTGTTTTAATTCTTGTCTTTCTTTGTAGACTGGATGATTTTTAATTAAATTTTCTAATTCTTCGATTTTTTCTTCTAATTCTTGATTCATAGTATCCCTCTTCCCTTCTTCTAGGCACCTATAGTTATGAAAAGATTTCTTTTTAGATTACTCTTTTCTTTTATTTTACACTATTTCTTTCCAAGAAAAAAGAGCCGAATGCTCTTTAGTTTATCATATCCATGAATGTACGGATCATTTCAATTTTTTTACTGATTTCATCGATTTTATCACTGGGATTTAGATGATAATAATTCTTTACTTCTCTTTCTAAGTTTCCAATGGCTTCGGGGTATCGATTTAAGACTTGATACCAACTTGTATTTTCTCTCAAATAGTGATAGAGGTATGGATTTTTTCTAACTCGGATTTGGGTTTCGATATTCATTAATCTTCTAGATGTTTATAGAGAGGTCTTGCTTGATATTGGTCTTGCTTTTTGGAGGCTGTGAAGTCTTGTAGTAGTCCAACGGCTTTTTGAAGACCATCGACCCCTTTTCGAACGGTTTCTAAATCCATTTGTTTCACCATTTGAAAGATTTCTTTTAGAGAGGTATCTCCCAATGTAGAAGTTGCTTTCGTGGCTGCTGTAGCGACCACTGCCTCTTCTAAATAAGGAGTCCAGGCAGAATGATTCTCCCCATATAAGTCGTACATTTCATAGAATTTTTGCCATGTCATTTTTCCACTATTTACATGACTGATGAGAGTTGGATGACTGCGAACAAATCGTTTAAATGCTTCCTTCGACATAATACCACCTACTGTAGTTTATGTCTTTGTTCTCCAATAATTTCTTGTTATTGTTTCTTTTTTTCTTTGGGAGGTCTTCTCAAATAACTGTAATCGGTTTCATAATAATTGGTTTCTAGATTTTCATTGGTAATTTCATAAGTCCCTTTTTTCATTTCGTTCTTGGTAGCGAGAACAATTGGAATTTGTAGGCGGTTACTCTCTTCTACTTCCCTCTTCTCTATTTGGTTAAAACATACGAGAAAATCGGGTTTCGGAATGCGATTCATCCCATTTTTCTGTTTCGGATGCAGTATTTGGATTTCACTATATTCGGCATGATTCGTGATAATTTGTCTTGGGGTCATGATGCGATTCACTCTTCTTGTCGATTCTTTTATCTCATCACTGGTATAGGCATCATTTTCGTAGACTGTAATAACATAATCATTTTGAAAGGTACTATATCCGTAAAGAAAATATTCTTCTTCGCAACCACCAAAATAGGTCGATTCCTCATAGTAGGTTGTATTTTCATTGGATAAGAGTGTGTAACAACCGGTTCGAGAAAAGGAATGAGGGTTTTCTTCTTCGAAGCGAGAAAGAGAACGAACTAGTAAGGTGTATTCTTGTTTTCGAAGGTCATAGATATCGATGCCATATCGCTCACTTAATACTTCATTTTTGTATTCTTCTCCTGTTTCTATTTGGAAAAGGGCCTTTTTTATTTGATTGTAAGAATGATTCCTTAATCTTTGATTTTCTTCGTAGAATTTTTGATCTAGATGACTTCCTTTCCATTGATTCCAAAAGTCTTTTTTTTCTTCCCAAGGGAGTTCGTCAATCTTTTGGATTTGTTGGTAGAAGAGGACATCTTCTTCTGAAAGAAGTTTCTCTTTTCCTTTCCACTCTTCATGATAACGAAGCATTTCTTTGATATTGATCCATACGTTATAGAGATTATCTTTCAAAAGGGTATCGACGACGATTTCATCCATAATTCTTTCATCCATCGCATCTTTTTCTTGTCCTTCTAAATATTCGATATACTTTTCTTTGAGTTCTTCTAGTTCTTGTTCTTCTCTTTCAAATCTTTCTGGATGGATTTCCTCTATCTCATTGGTTAAGTGTCGCAAATAGACAAAATCAATATTTCGAATCGATGGAATAAAATCTGGATGATTCTTAATTCTTTGCGGAAATTGAACCCCTTTTTCCATTAGGTCTATCATGTCAAAAGAAGAAAAGCAGTCCACTGCCCTTGGATCAGTGGTAAAAAATTCTGTTAAAACTGAAGGATGAAATTCTGAAAAAAGAATGGGGATTTGGTCGATGGTCCAAGGTTTTTGAATTATCTTTTGTTGCATTTCTTTGGATAATTTTCCTAACCAAAGAAGACCTGCTCCTTCGACTGGTTCTTCTTCCCCTTCCCCTCTTCTCTGATAGAAGAAATAATCTTTTTCTATTAGTTTTACGATTTCTTCTTCCGTTCGTTCCGCTAAAAAGTTTCCTTTGCTGAGTTCTTTTAGAAAGAAGGAACTTAATGTATCATCCTTGAGAAGACTAAAGAGAATTTCATCACTGGGTCTATGCTGAAATAGATACGAAAGAACGGGTTCCAAGTATCGCTCTCTTTTCTTCCAAAAAGAGCCATTCATGATCTGAAAAAGTTCTTCGGTCGTGTAATTCGCAAAGAGTTCTTCTTCCCGTCCTCTTTCTCTCACGGCTTCATACCATTCTTCCCGAAGACGATTTTGAATTTTAGGATGTTGAAGGAGGAGATTTCGAGTCTCGTTCTCCTGACTTTCTATCCACGCTTCGAAGTCATGATATCCTATTAAAAAGGAAAAGGATAAAAGATGATTTGGATCTGTCAAAATGCTTGTTTTTGGTTTTGGAATACCTACTTTCTTTTGGGATATAGGAAGTTGATTAAATTCTTTGATGAGATTCGGATTCCATTGGAGTTCTTTTTCAAAAAGAGAGAGAATTCGTCTTTCGGTGTCTTCGGTATAAATCATTTCTATTTCTTCATCTTCTAAATCGATAGAGGATTCTAAATGGTAGAAATAGAGGACTAGTTGTTTTAGGAATTCTTGTTCCTCTTTTTCGTATAATTGGCGGATTAAAAAAAGAAGAAAATATGTATCGATTTGATCTAATTCTAATTCTGTTTCTTCTCTTTGTTTTTCCGTTTTGATTTTTCCTGTAGGATTTCTTTTTTCTTCTAAAAGAAAATCTTCTAAGAAAAGGCAGGGAATCTCTTGGAGAAAAGTGTCATCACAGAGAGAGGGGAAACGGTTTTTAGGAGTAAGGATGATGGTATCTTCTTTAGCGATGGGAATTTTACCTTTGATTGCTTGTTCTTCTTTGACTCTTTTGATAATTTGATACTGGTATTCTTCCTCGTCATCGATTTGATTTTGTCTTGCGGGAAAGCCTAAATATTCTTCTAGATTTTCATAGACCAAATCGATTGGAAAATTTTTACTTCGGCATTTTCCTTCTTCGACTCCTACCATTGTCAAATAGGTTTTCCCGTTTCTTTCTTCTCCTTTTAAGGATTGACATCGATATACATAGAATGGCTTCTCTTTCCAGTCTTCTGGAAGTTCATTGATTACGGGAGGAATGTGCTTGTTCTTTCCTTTTTCTTCCATCTACTCCCCTCCTCTCTTTGGAAATTTCTACTAGTATATCATATTTTGTCCTTTTCAGAGAAAAATGTTGTCCTTTTTCGGTTGTTTCATCAAAAAAAGTGTATTTTTCATACACTTTTCTCTTTTTTAAAAGTCATCTCCTAGGAAATCATCAATGGTCATAAGACGATCATCGATTTCTTTGATGGAGATCTTTTTCTTTTCTACCGTTGGTTCTTTCTCTTTTGGTGTTTCTTCTTGTCGTTCTTCTTCTATTGGTTCTGCTTCTTTATCTATCGATTGCGTTTCTAAATCTTCTTTTTTGACTAATTCTTTATAGAGGAAACAATCCGTGATCTCTTCTTTGGAAATCATCGATCCTGTTGAATATCGATCCATGATTGGGAATTCGGTATTTTTAAGGAAACGAATCGAAGAAGTTTTTAATCCAATATGATCTTTTGTGGTAATTGGATACGTTTTTACGATTTGATATGGATTACTCTTTACTTCTCGTAAAAGAAGAAGTCCTCGACGCGCTCTCGTACTCTTTTCAAATTCCGAGATTTTGACGCGTTTTCCCGTTCCTTTATCGGTCACGATTAACAAATATTCGTGAAGATGAATATCGAAATTGGAAGCATTGGTAATGGTGTCAGATTTTAAACTCATGGCTTTTACTCCACTCGCTTTGAGTCCTAGAATTGGCACATCCTTTTTCGAAAACCATAGGCCATAACTATCGGTCGTCGATAAAAAGATTTCTTCATACTCTGTTTCGAAGGCACTGACTACGGCATCGTTCTCTTTCAATTTCATACAAGAAACTGGTTTGGTATATCTTGATACTTGGAACTCCGCAAGAGGAGAACGTTTGATCATTCCTTGTTTGGTTACTAAAGTAATATCGGTCTTTTTCTGGAAGTCTACGACAGGAATACAAGCGATGATTTCTTCTTTTTCTTCCAATTTGATGAGATTACTGATATGTTTTCCCATTTCTTTCCATTTCATATCAGGTATCATATGAACTGGAACATAGAGATAATTTCCTAAAGAAGTAAATAGTAAGATTGTATTCAAGGTATTTAATTCGTAAAGGCCAATCACATAATCGTTTTCTTTCATGGCAAGTTCTTCCGCCTGGGAGGCTTGATAACTTCGTTGACTCGTTCGTTTGACATACCCGTCTTTGGTGACAGCGACGATGACATCTTCTTTTGGAATCATGACCGTCGTATCGATTTTAATATCGGTAATTTCGTCTTGGATATCTGTTTTTCGTGGTGTTGCGTATTCATTTCGTACTTTTCGTAACTCGTCTTTCATGACACCTTTGAGTTTTTCTTCATCCGCTAATACCTCTTCTAAGCCATGAACGATGATATTTAGGTTTTTCATTTCTTCTTCTAACTCCGTTACATCGGTATTGGTTAAACGATATAGTTGTAAATTAATGATGGCATCGGCTTGATCAAACGTAAATTCAAATTCTTTGATTAAGTTATCACGGGCATCGGTTTTATTCTTACTAGCACGAATGACACGAATGACTTCATCAAGAATCGAAAGACATTTGATGAGACCTTCGACGATATGGAGTCTAGCTTTGGCATGGGCCAAATCAAATTTGGTTCTTCGCGTTATGACTTCTTTTTGGTGACTAATATAAGAATCCAATACTTCGATGATTCCTAATTGTTTTGGACGACGGTGATCAATCGCAATCATATTGAAACTGTAACTAATCTGTAAATCGGTATTTTTTAGTAAATAGTTTAAGATTAGGTCGCGATTGGCATCTTTCTTTAAATCGATGGCAATTCGTAATCCATCTCGATCGGATTCATCACGAATTTCTAGAATCCCATCAATCTTTTTGTCGATACGGATTTCATCAATTTTTCGGACTAATAGAGCCTTGTTTACTTCGAAAGGAATCTCTTTGATAATGAGAGCAAGTTTTCCTTTGCTTTCTTCAAATTCCGTTCGCGATTTAATGATAATTTTTCCTTTTCCTGATTCGTAGGCTTTTTGGATTTCTGAGATTCCTTCGACGATTCCACCGGTAGGAAAATCAGGTCCTTTGACAATGGACATAATCGTCTCTAAGCGACAATTTGGACTATCGATTCGTTTGATGGTGGCATCGATGATTTCTCCTAAATTGTGAGGAGGAATATTGGTCGCATATCCGGCGGAAATTCCCGAGGCACCGTTTACTAGTAGATTCGGAAATCTCGCTGGTAACACCGTAGGTTCTAGTTCTGTATCATCAAAGTTGGGGGCCCAGGTAATGGTGTCACGATCTAAATCACGTAGTAATTCGTTACTAATTTTGGCAAGTCGCGCTTCGGTATAACGCATGGCGGCTGGACTATCTCCATCCATACTACCATTATTTCCATGCATATCGATGTATGGGGTATTTTGTTTCCACCATTGACTCATACGAATCATCGCATCGTAAATAGAAGAATCTCCATGTGGGTGATAATTTCCCATAACATTTCCGACCGTTTTCGCACTCTTTCGATACGGTTTGTCATACGTATTATGATCCCGATACATTCCATAAAGAATTCTTCTTTGTACGGGTTTGAGTCCATCTCTTACGTCGGGAATGGCTCGGTCTTGAATGATATATTTTGAATATCTTCCAAATCGTTCTCCCATAATTTCTTCTAACGTATAATTAAATATTTTTTCTACAATCTCTGGTGTTTTTGTTTTTTTCATGTTTTCACATCCTTGATTTCTATCCATTACTTGGTTATTTTTTGAATATAATAATTATCGATGAATAAAGTAATTCGATTATAACATTCCTTCGCTTCTTTTTCCCATAGAGAATTCATCGTACTTTCCTTTAATCCTATGGTTTGAAAGAGAATTTTGAGGTAATGTAGTTGTTCTGCCAGATGGTATTCTTTTTCGTTGATTAAATTGCTGGCCAAATCCTCAAAATGAACGACTGTCCGTATATCTCGTAAGTGATCGTACTTATCGATGGCATAATCGAGTACTTCGTCGATACAATCACCTTTACTATATGTTTTGCTTTCTTTTTTTGAAACAGTGTTTTCGAGGATTTGAGTGATGGTATTTTTATCTTTTTCGGTAATGGCCTGAGCCAGAATTTTTTTCTCTTTTTTGTTTTCTTTCGCTATATGATATAGGGATTGACTATTCTTTCTTAAATAGTGAAAGAACGCTTTTTCACTAGTCATTCATACCCCTCTTTCTATTTCTTTGTGATATCGTAGTCGTCTTCTAAAGAGAATTCGACGTTTTCTTCAATCCATTCTTTTCTTGGTTCGACGCTATCTCCCATTAAAACACTGACTCTTTTTTCCGCCAGTAACGCATCTTCAATCGTGACCCGGATGAGACTTCGGGTTCCTGGATTCATCGTGGTTTCTGCCAATTGGTCGGCATTCATTTCTCCTAATCCTTTGTATCTTTGAACGTCACATTTTCTTCCTGCCACAATCTTTTTCATTTCTTCGACGGTATAAGCATAAATGTGTTCTTTCCCATCTTTAATTAAGAATAGTGGTGGTAAAGCGATATACAATCTTCCATCTTCGATAAGTGGGCGCATGTAACGATAAAAGAAAGTTAATAATAAGCATTGAATGTGCGCTCCATCGTCATCGGCATCGGTCATGATAATGACTTTGGCGTATTCTGCTTCATCGATTTCAAAGTTCGGACCGACTCCTGCCCCGATGGTATAAATCATCGTATTGATTTCTTCATTTTTCAAAATGTCTTCCATTCTTGCTTTTTCGGTATTGATGACTTTTCCACGAAGAGGAAGAATCGCTTGAAAGGTTCGATCTCGTCCTTGTTTTGCTGAACCACCTGCGGAATCTCCTTCGACTAGGAACAATTCATTTCGTTCTTTGTTTTTGGCTTGGGCGGGGGTTAACTTTCCAGAAAGGGCTCGTTCTTTTGGATTCTTGGTCTTTCCTTTTCGGGCTTCCTCTCTGGCTTTTCGGGCGGCCTCTCGGGCGACTTTACTTTTTAGTGATTTTTCGATAATATCGGTTGCGATTTTTTTATTTTCTTCTAGGTAAAATTGTAATTTTTCATTGACTAAGGCTTCGACCGCTGTCCGTGCTTGTGGTGTTCCTAGTTTTCCTTTGGTTTGTCCTTCAAACTGAAGAAGGGCTTCCGGAATTTTTAGACTGAGAATGGCAGTTAATCCCTCTCGTACGTCGCTTCCCTCAAACGTTCCTTCTTTTCCTTTGATGTATCCATTATTTTTGGCATACTCGTTGAAGGCTTTGGTGAGTGCCGTTTTAAATCCCACTTCGTGACTTCCTCCATCGATGGTTTTTACATTGTTTACGAAGGATACAATATTTTCATTATAAGTATCGGTATACTGCATGGCAATTTCCATCTCTATTTTATCTTTGGTTCCTTCGAAGGAAATGACATCGTGTAAGGTTGTTTTCCCGTCATTAAGGTATTTGACAAACTCTGTTAGTCCATTCTGATAACAGTATTTTTCTCTTCTACCGTCGTTTTCATTTTCAATTTCAATCGTTAATCCCTTTAATAGGAAAGCGGATTCCTGCATCCGTTCACAAATGGTTGTATAAGAAAAAGCAATGGTAGAAAAAATGGTATCATCGGGAAGAAAACGGACGGTGGTTCCCGTTCTAGTAGAAGTTCCTATTTCTTTTAGGGGAACAGCTACTTTTCCTCCATTTTCAAAGCGAATGAAATATTCTTTTTTATTTTGACGGATGGTTACTTCCATCCATTTTGATAAAGCATTGACGACACTTCCACCGACACCATGAAGTCCTCCTGATACTTTGTATCCTGCTTCTTCAAATTTTCCTCCGGCATGAAGCACGGTATAGATGACTTCGGGAGCAGGACGACCAGAAGCATGCATTCCGGTAGGAACTCCTCTTCCATGGTCTTCGACACTGATACTTCCGTCTTTATGCATGATAATTTTGATCTCATTTCCGTATCCATTGATTGCTTCATCGATGGAATTATCGACAATTTCCCATACTAAGTGGTGAAGTCCTCTTTTATCTGTAGAACCAATATACATCCCCGGACGTTTGCGCACGGCTTCGAGTCCTTCCAATATTTTGATTGAACTTGCATCATACTTTACTGCCATATACGTCACTCTCCTTTTACTATTATACCAAAAAACCTAAGAAAAAAAAGAAACATGACACCTTTTTGACAGTCAAGCACTTCTTTTTATCATGAAAAATCACTGAACTTGTTTCGTCAGTGATTTGGTTTTAGACATTAAATTTTTCGATGAGTTTGATAAATTGTTCTTTTAATTTATCGCGAATCTCTTCGGTGGCTCCTTCAAATCGAGCGGTAATATTTGGTCCTGTATTACTACAACGTACGAGTGCCCACCCGTCTTCTAATTCGACTCTTACTCCATCGAGAGTGACAATCTCGTAACCTTCTTGTTCACAATACTCTCGAATTTTTTCGACGACTTCTTTTTTCTTTGTGTCAGGCGAAGCAATTTTGATTTCTTCTGTCGAATAATACTTTGGAATTCCTTCTAGGCATTCACTGACGGTTTTATCTGTTTTCGATAGGGCTTCGATGAGTCGTAATCCAACGTATAAAGCGGAATCAAAACCCGCAAATTTATCTCTTAAGAAGATGTGTCCAGAATACTCTCCTCCTAAAACACAATCATTTTCCTTGGTTCCCGCCTTCGTATAAGAATTTCCCGTTCGACTGGCAATGGCGGTTCCTCCTAGCCGTTCTACTTCTTCTTTAAGGGCTTTGGTACATTTTACGTCGTAGAGAACTCTTTTGTTTTCTGATTCTGGTAAGATGTCACGGGCTAGTAAAATCATGACTTCATCTGCCGGAATATGATTTCCTTTTTCATCGACGACACCGATTCGGTCTCCATCTCCATCAAAGGCAATTCCTATATCGGCTTTGAGTTCTACGACTGCCTTCTTTAGAACTTCCAAATTTTCTTCGACACAAGGGTCGGGGTGATGATTTGGAAAATCAGGATCACTTTTTCCATAGAGAACAATTAAATTTTCATTCGCTAAATGATAAAGTTCTGGTGCATAAAACGAAGTTGTTCCATTTCCACAATCGATGACAACTTTGATGTCTCGGTCTTTACGAATTTGAACGTTCGATAAGAGATATTTGAAATAATCTTCTTTGACATTGTAGAAACTGAGAACTCCTGCCCCTTCTTGAAAGGTTCCTTCTAGAATAAAACGATAGAATTCTTGGATGGTTTCTCCTTTGGCATTTCCAGATTCATCAAAGGAAAACTTGAAACCATTATCATCTTTTGGATTATGACTCGCTGTTACCATTACACCTGCAGGGGTATTGGATTCGAGACAAGCATAGTAATACATAGGTGTCGTTACCAACCCTAAATCGATGACATCGACTCCTGTCGAGAGAATTCCCTCTATTAAGGCTAATTCCAATTCTTTGGAAGAATAACGATTGTCATAACCTACAATACATCTTTTTTGTCCTTGTGATTGTATTTTCGTTCCAAAAGCTTTTCCGAAGGTATAACTGATATCTTCATTGATATCCATTGGATAACAACCACGTACATCATATTCACGGAATATTTCTTTTTTGATTTCTTTCGTGATTTTCATTTTCACACCTCTTTATTCTAATAGTATTATAACAAAGGATAAAAAAATAAAAAAGAGTTTCCTCTTTTTCTTTTTTGATTTTTTCTTTTTTACATATATTTCTGCATAGACTTCATCATTTGATTGATTTGTTTTTGATTTGGTTTTCTTCCCATCTGCATCATCAAGGCTTTAATCATTTCTTCATTGATTGGTGGGTTTTTCTTTAAATATTTCATCATAAATTTTCTCGCTAAAACAAATCCAAGGACGAAACCGATGACAAGTCCCAATAATACTTGTAAAATATCTACTAACATTTTCTCATCTCCTACTTTTAGTGTACTAGAAAATGACGGATTAAACAAGAGTTTTTAGGTCGGATAACCAAAAATAATCGTGATTTTCGAAGTCACAGACAAAGAAAGGAAGATGTTTGGTTTCTAGATAGGTAAAAAAGGTCGAACGATTTTGATTCGATTCAATTCGCATATAACTTCGTTTGATTGTTAACATACTGATTTCTTCTTTGTATAAGTCATTGATGATATGACTGGTTTGCCATTTTGAATAGACTCTTTCTTGATGGTAGCGGATGAATAAGTCGCGATTCCACGTGTTTTTGTCAATGGGAGCGGTCAGTTGTGAAAAGAGTTCGATTTCATAAGTTTGGTTTTCTTTGAGATGAAAAAGATATTCGAAAATCTGATACAAATTTTCAGCGTGTCTTTCGTAAAGGTCTTCATATTCTTCTTTTATTTGAAATAGGTAGAATGTTCTCATTTTTATCACCAAGTCCAGTATAAAAAAAGAAAGAGAATGATTTTGTCGATTCTCTTACTTTAATAATTCTTCGATTCGATTTTCAATGGATTCTACGTCAAATTGATATTTTCTTTCCAATTCTTGTTTGCTTCCACTCTTTCCGAATTCATCCATCGTAATTAAATATTTTTGATTGTAGACAAATTCGTACCAGGAATAAGAGGATGAAGCTTCAATGACGAACGTTTTCACTCCTAGAGGTAGGAGAGATTCTCTATATTTTTCTGGTTGTTTTTTGAATCGTTCGATGGAAGGCATACTGACTACACGGATGTCATACCCCTTCTCTTCTAGTTTCGTGGCTACTTCATGGGTGATTTCTAACTCTTCTCCCGAAGAAATCAAAATCGCACTCAAGTTTTTATGTTCTTTTTTGGTAATATATCCACCTTTTTGGATGTCATTGATACTTGTGTTTTCTTGAATTTTGGCTTTGTTTCTACCTAAGACGATGACCGATGGTCCTTCTTTTTTTGTGGCAATATATTTATAGGTTCCGATTACTTCGTTGGCATCGGCTGGACGAAAGACCTCGATGTTCGGAATAGAACGAAGTCCAATCAATTGTTCTACAGGTTGATGAGTTGGTCCATCCTCCCCTACTTTGAAGGAATCATGGGTAAATATGTAGATGGTCGGCAAATTCATAAGACAAGACATACGAATGGCTGGTTTCAAATAGTCAGAAAAGGCTAAAAAGCAGGAAGCGAAAGGACGGAGACCCATAAGGGCGAGTCCATTCGTGATGGCACCCATGGCGTGTTCTCTTACGCCGTACCAAATGTTTCTACCTAAGGAATTTTGTGGTCCAAAATCTCCCTCATCGGTTAGATACGTTTTGGTAGAGGTACTGACATCTGCTGCTCCTCCTAAAAGGAAAGGATGATTCTTCGCTAAGGCATTTAATACTTTTCCACCTGTGACACGAATTTCTTCTTCTTTGCTTTCAGGAATCTGGTAATCGATCATTACATCTTCTATCGAAGCATCTTTCTGCTCTAGTTTTTCTAATTCTGCTTTTACGTCCTCTTTGAGTTTTTCATGAAGTTCTTTATATTGTTTATAGATTGGCTCTGTCCGTTCTTTAATCATAGCTTGGAAGGCTTCACAAGCATCACTTGAAACGATGAACGGAATGGGACGAAGCCCCATTCTTTCTTTAATAGCGACAATATCGTCTTTTTCTAATGGTGTACCATGGGCTTTATTCGTTCCTTGGTACTTTGAAAATTTCCCAATGGTCGTATTGACAATGATTAAATTAGGTCTTTCAATCGATGTTTTGGCTTTTTCAATGGCATTGTCAATGGCATCGACACTTTCTCCATCTTGGACGATAAAGACGTTCCAATTCATGGCGTTAAATCTTTGAGGAATATTTTCTATCATTGTTTTATCTACTTTTCCATCGAGACTAATTTGATTACAATCGTAAATGGCAATGAGTTTATTGAGTTTTAGTTGTCCCGCAAGAGAAATTGCTTCGTAGGAAACTCCTTCCATTAAATCTCCATCTCCACATAGTACATAAGTGTAGTGATTGATTAATGGTGCCTCTTTTTTTCGAAAGTAGGTTCCTAAATATTCTTCTGCCATGGCCATTCCTACCGCAGTGGCTAGTCCTTGTCCCAATGGTCCAGTTGTCATATCTACCCCTGGTGTTACCGCATATTCTGGATGACCGGGCGTAAGAGAATCTAATTTGCGAAATTTTTTTAAATCTTCTAAATCTAAATCATATCCCGCAAGAAACAAAGTCGCATAAAGCAAAGCGGACCCATGTCCTGCTGATAAAACAAAGCGATCTCTATCATACCAATTTGGGTCTTTTGGGTTGATTTTTAAATGTTTGGCATATAGTGTATATAGAATGGGAGCGGCACCTAATACGATACCAGGATGCCCACTTTTGGCTTCGTCAATCATATCGATTCCTAATCCTCGAATCGAATGAATAATCTTTTCTTCCATACTGAGTTCTTTTCCCTTGAACAACATAGATTTCACCTCAAAATTCTTTTCTATTATATCATTCTTTTTTTCCTTTGAAAAGAGAGAGAAAAAGATCTATTCATCATCGAATAAATCTTCAATTTCTTTGTTTACCGCTTCGTTGTTTTCTAAGGCTCTTTTTTTATTCTCAGCTGCTTTTTCTAAATCCGTAAATTCCCTTGTCTTTTCTAATTCTTTGATAGGCTCTTTTTTCGGCTCTTCTTTTCCATCCTTCTCTTGTTTCTTGTCTTTTTCTTTTTTCTTTTTCTCTTCGTCTTTTACAGAAGTTTTAAAATAGAAGTATATTCCGAGTCCACCGATTAGAAATAAGATGAGGCAACCGATACTTACAAGGATGTATTGTAAGGTGTGATTGCTTCTTCCATCTTCATTTTCATCGATGGTCGCATCTGTGATATTGGATGTTTGATTGAGAGAAGAACTCGTTGCTTTTTCTTCTTCACTTGTATTTTCTTCTTTGGCCGCTCTTGTGACTGTAATGGTATAAACTTTACTATTTCCAGAAGTGTTTTGAACGGTAATTTTTACTTCATTTTTCCCTACTTTTAATCCAGATGCACCTGTAATACTTACTTTTGCTCGATCGTCTTCTTTTCCTACTTCGATGGATACATCTTCTGCTTCATAAGGAATTTCTAAGGTATAGTTTGTTCTCGAACTAGAAAATGCTTCGTTTAAGGAATAACCATTGACTTTTAAGGATTTGAGATTCACGCTAGTAGATTCTTCCGTTTTTTTGGTTATTTTATAGGTTTTGGTCGTCTTTCCATCTTCGGCCGTTACAACGACTTCGAACGAACTTCCGTCGGCAGAAGCATTGATTTTTTTGGTTGCTTTTGGGTCGTTGGTCTCTGTTCCTTTTTCATCGATGTATGGTCGATTACTAGAGGTTGATGTAATGGTATATTCGAATGTTTCTGGAGAAAAGTCCGGATCTAATGTTGCGTTGACAATCTTTAAGGATTTGAGTGTCGCGTCCGTTGATTTTTCTGGTTCTTTCTCTTTGACAGTTACTTTTAGTGTTGTTGTGGCTTTGCCATCCGCATTGGCCGTCGCACTAATTTCTGCTGTTCCTTTTTGTACTCCTTCAACGGTAATTTTGGTATTATCTGTGGTTATTTTGATTGCTTCGCTTCCCTTTAAAACCTTCCAAGTTACCGAGGTATCACTTCCATCTCCTCCGGTTACCGTCGCCGTGACTTCTTTCGATTTTCCTACTTCGATTTCGATGGATTCTTCCGACAAAGCGATGTTTACATCGTCTTTTGGTTGTTCTGGTGAAGGTGATGGTTCTGTCGGCTCTGGACTCGTAGATGGACTTGGTTCCTCTGCGTAAACTCTTTCTGTTCCTACCCATGTCGTAAGGCATAAGGAAAGGCTAATTACCCATATTCCTAATTTTTTTTGATTGATTTTCATAGATACTTCCCCTTCATTCTTTTCTATCTTTTCTCTTCTAATCTATTTTCGATTATAACATACTTCCTATCACTTGAAAAGTCTTTCTTTCTCTTTTCTCTTTCTTCTTTTCTCTTCTTTTTTCTTCTCTTTTTGGCTCTTTTTCCATGACTTTCTTCATTTTTTTTACGAATGATTTTACATTTTTGTACTTTTGTGTTATAATAAGTCGCATCTAAGAAGGAGGGGTCTAGATGAATCAGAGACTACGTATTAAGAACGGCGATGTAGCTGTTTTAACGGAGCAAGGATTTCGTGAAGGGGTTCCATGTGTTGAACAGGTAAAGGAAATGTTAACGGTCGAAAATGGAATTGAGGCTTTACAACAATCTTATGAAGAAGATCATAAAAAATTAGAAATTAAAAAAGATTGCTTGTTTGATCATTTCTATTTGTGGAAACGTTTTATGATGGGATTTAATCTTGTATGTGCTGCTTTTATTTGTACAGAATTGGTTCTTACTTTTGTACTTCATAATCCTTATATGATTGGTGCCGCTATTTTTTCTGGTTTGATTACGGGTGCAGTTGATGTACTTGATCACCGCGAAACACAAAAGAAACGAAAAGAATATCATCGTTTGCAGAAAAAAGTTGCGATGGAAGAAAATACCTTAGAAGGTGAAAAAAAGAAACTTCTTGAATTACAAAATAGTAAAGAACTTACTAGGGATGAAACCAAAGAAGAAGTCATTGTTCAAGAAATTCCAGTACCAAATTTAATGGATACGGTTGTCAATCGTCTAATGGAAATGTATGAAGTCGTTTCTCAAAACCAAGATGCCTTTGTTGCCGCTTATCGAGAAAATCGTTTATTACTTTTTTTCTCAGATATGGGATATACAACTGAAGAAATCGAACGGTTCCAAGCCTATGCTTTACCTGAAATTATTCGTCAGAAGACAGAAGATTCTGAGAAACCACCGATTCAGAAAACGTTATAGAATGAAAAAATCACAGGAACGTACCCGTGATTTTTTTTTGGAATTTTTTAAATTATTCTATTTATGTTTGTCATTTAGACTATTTAGTAAATCAATTTTAAATATATCTTTTGCAGCATTGCTTTTGGAAATCATGACTCCTTTGTAGATAGTCAATTCTCCATGATGACCTTCACTAAGTATACCCTCCGGTGAAAAGTGGTCAATCCAAACTGTTTTTGTCTCTTCCTCGATTTCATAATGCATGACGAGAGGACCATGTACCTTCCGGAAAAGTGCATCTGTTTTTAATTCACATTGCTTTTTCTTTGAGCTTTTTTCCGCTGTTTTCTCTTTTGGGAAAATACCTTCTCTCATATTTGGAAAAATTTGAAATTGAATTTCTTTATAAGCATTCATATAGTATTTTTTTATGTTTCTTAATTGTTTATTTATTTTGTCTTCCTCTCTATATGCGATGGTATATTCCCCTTTCCAACTGGCTTTTTTTTCTTTTTCTTGTTTGCTTTCTTTTGACTCTTCTTGTTTCAAAGACGATTTCTTTTCTTTTTCTAATTGAATCAGGTCAGGAGAATTGGAATAACACCGTACACCGCATAGAAAGGCTTTTTCTTCTTCTTGGTTGATTAGATAAAGACCGCGCGGAGAGAAATCTCCATCACTAACGATGAAACAAGTTACCTCTTCTCCTAGGAGTTCTATGGTGTCCATCAAATAAAAAAAATTGATGAAGACTTCATGTAACCCATCAGAAATGGGATATAGATATTTTTCTGTTTGTCCTTTCTGAACTTTTTCGTACTGTTTTTTTATTTCGTCTATATCCAATTCGATTTGATATTTTTCATGTTTTAATTCTTTTTGAAGTAGTTTTTCTAAATCAGGAATCTCTTTTCGTTTTGGAAATGGGGTTTTTATTGGATGAATGATCCATAAGCAATTTCCATTGGTGATTTCCATTTTTTCATTTTTATTGACACGATACCCTGCCCATTTCTCATTCTTCTGGACTTGATTTGAGAGAAGAATTTTATTCAGAACTTCTTGTTTTTTTGTGTCATGCGAGAAAATGGATTTCGTTTGATAATGCTTTTCTACTAGTGCTCGTTCTTCGATAAAGTTGTCTTTCTTGGTTGGAGTGAAATGTTCCAAGTCATCAATTAGTTTGTCAATGAGAGATAAATCTCTAGTGATTTGATATTCTATTAATCGACTTTCAATTTCTTTTTCGGTCATCTTTTTTTCCTCCTTGAAATATCATCTTATGATAGCTACATTCTGAAAAAGTAGTTTTTGGATTCTTTGGATAATTGATTTACTACGAATATTATATCAAATTTTTGTGAAAAGAAAAACTCGAACTTCTTCCTGATTGAAAAAGTCCGAGTGAAATTTTATGAATTCAAAGATAGAACCTATCACTATTTTTTAATCTTTAAAACTTTCGCATATCCTTTATCTAATAAGTCTACAAAAGAATTGGGAAGTTTTTTCCTTGCGGCTTCTATGTATTCATCTGGGATTCCGTAGAGGGCTTCTGCCATAGAGCCGACAATACAGGCATTTGTGTCTGTATCTCCTCCATAAGAAATCACACTTTTTAATGCTTCCTGAAACGAAGATGACTGAAATAAAGCGTATAAGCAATTGTCTATTGTTTCATGACAGGTCACGTTAAACTTTGTAAAAGGTTGGTATTCATATTTTAAGTTTAATTTTTTTATGATTTCTTCTTTCGATAAGCCTATTCGTGCATAGTAGATAATGGTAGCAACGATACTGGCACAGTGGATAGCTTCCGGCGAATTGTGAGAAGGAATGGTTGCCTTCCTGGCTTGTTCTCTTATCTCTTCTTCTGTATGAAATAGATAACCAACTGGTGAAATTCGCATCATTGCGCCATTTCCTACACTATTACCATTTTCCTTATCTTTTGCCCATCTTTCAAATCTGGGTGAAAACACACCTTTAAAATAGGGAGTATGATTCGGTTTATACTCCATAAACTCCTTGGCATATTTTCTTAAATAAAATCCATAATCTTGATGATTCAAAATACTATCTAGTATTGCGATTGTTAGGATGGTGTCGTCACTATAAAAACTCTCTTTGCTAATTAGTTCTACCGGGTTTGGTGTTGTAATTTGTTTTGTTTGATCATACTCATACAATGATCCTGCTAAATCTCCAATGATTGCGCCCCACATAAAATTCTTCCCTCTTTCTTTTAATCTTCTATAAAATCTTTTAATTTTTTGGTATTTCTAGGATGTCTCATTTTTACTAAGGCTTTCTCTTCTTGCCTAGAAATGGTGGTTTTAGAACATCCGAATATTTCTGCTACTTCTTCTTGTGTTTTTTTATGTGTATCATCTAGACCATATCGTAACAAAATGATTTGTTGTTCTCTAGAAGTCAAACATTTCAAACTTTCGCGAACGATATCGATTTTCATTCCCGATATGACGTCTTTTATTAATTGTTCCGCGTCCGTACTGATGATATCTTCTATTTTTAAATCATCGCCCTCTTTGTTTTGACCAATTGGTTGATCAAAACTGAGTACGTGACTATGTTTCCTATATTTTCTTAATTCTATTTTTATTTGATTTTCAATTGCTATCGAGATATAGGAACTAAACCCTTCGATGGCTCTTTCTTTGTAATCAAACTTATTGATTCCTCTCAGTAAACCTTCGTTCCCAGCGGATTGTAGTTCTTCAAATGTTAACCCTTTTCCTAGATATTTTTTCGCAAAGTGCACGACTAATCCGCCATTACAAACTGTTAAGACTTCTAAGGCATCTTTATCCGCTAATTCTTTCCATGCTTTTAAACATTTTTTTGTTTCGTCCAATGTTAATCTTCTAGCCATTTTTTAACCACCATTATTTTTTGATTTTATCAATTTCTTTTGATAACCCAATTCTTCGGCTTTGGCACCAATTGCTTTCGTGGTTCTTCCCAGCGCCTCTGCGATTTCTGAATAGGTCATATTTTCATAATTTTCTCTTAAATATTTTAATTCTTTTCCTTTCCAAAATTGAGGAAGCCTATAACTATAACCCATATTTCTAAGTAAGTTCGCAACTGCCCATTCACTTCTATTGATTGTTTTGGCAATTTCTAGATAATTTTTACCAGTTTTAAATAAGGTTTCTGTTTGTCTTATTTCTTCTTCCGTCCACCTGCGATACCAAAGTGGATTCTCTTTACTATCTCTTTCTCTTTTTTCTTTTAACCATTCCGGTTCTGTTCCCAACATATTTTTTTCTACACAACGGGAATCCCATTCATTTTGATTATTTTCTAAGAAATGCATTAAATCTTCCCATGTAGTTACATAGTATGACATGTTGTTGGTTAGTTTTTTCTTTTTTAATTTCAAACCGAGATTCACCCAAGTAGTGGTGATTCTATCACGAGTCACACTTAATAAATCACACAAATCGGGTACCGTAATTAAATCATAATTATTTCTAATCATTGGACCAAGACCCATTCTTACTGCTTTTACTTTTAATGAAAAGACCGTTCTTTTTAAAGTCTTGGCGATTTTTTCAATTGGCTTCGTTCCCCATAAGTCGGATAGGATTGTCTCCTCCTCTTCGGTCCATTTTCTTCTATCTTGTATTAGAGTGATTCCTAATTTTCTTGCTTTTAGATAGATGGCATTTTCTGTTTTATTCATCATTTTTGCGATTTCAGAGTAATGGTATTGGTCGGATAATACTTTTAATGTTTCGATTTCTTCTTGCGTCCATTCCTTGGACCGTGGTATTTCTAATCCGTTGTTTTCGGCTATTTTACAAACGGCATACCAGGTACAATTCAACTTTTTTTTCATGCTGTGAGGAGATTCTTTTCCCCAATTGCTGATTATATATTGTATTTCTTCTTCGGTAAACTCTCTTTTTTTCCTGTTCACAGTCCTCACCTTTTTCGATTATTTTTTGTTTTCAATTGTTTGAGACCATTCCCTTCTCTATGAACTTCAGACTTTTTGTCTCTTTTTTCATTCCTCTTACCAACAACTTTCCCTTTCCTATTGTATCATATTTTCGATTCCTTTTTATAGAATTATCTTGCTATTTTCTCCTTGAAACAAAAAAAGTCCATAACATTTAGTATGAATCTTTTTTCATTGGAAAGGTGCAAGTTTTACTCTTTGGGCTGTCTAGAAAGGGATGGACCACTACTTTAACTATTCGCTTTACCTATTAGAAATTGTAAATTTTTAGAGGTAGCGGAACCGCACTTATTCATATCATAATTTTCATATACTTTTTTCACGACAAGACCAACGTTTTCACAGCACTCTTTTACCTCATCGATTGTAAAAATTCTAAAAGTATGATGATCCATATATTTTTTACCATCTATTTCAAAGAGGATTTTACTATCTTCTATTTTCGTTTTTTTATCAAAATGCCATTCCATCGTTCTAGTCATATTATTGTAAGAATCTATTTTCTTTCCGGAACTTTGGGGATTATGCAAATCCATTATTATTTTTCCTCTATCAGTTAAAATATTCTTCACATTCATGAGAGCCTTTTCTAACTCTTGCGTATCTTTTAAATGGTTTAATACGGCAAACATGGAGATGATAACGTCATATTTTTGCTTTATATGGATATCTAATACATTTTGTAAATAAAGATTAGAGTGAATTCTCGTTTTTGCAATCTCTAACATTTCTTTATTCCGATCTAAACCATCCACTGTAAACCCGTGTTGTTGTAGTAAGGAAGCATGTAAGCCAGTTCCACAACCTATATCGATGATTCTATCGTCTTGATTTATAAAATTCATTAAAAATTCTGTTTCTTTCGCATAATTTTTGTTTTTATAAAATTTATCATAATACTTTGCGAATTCTTTGTATTCCATTTTATATCTCCCATATATTGTTCTATCATATATGAATCAAAAAATATATGTTTTTAAAAAAAATAACCAATCTAAATTGATTATTTTATATTACTATTTGAAATAGTCATTAAATTCACTCATTTTAATTACTTTACCATATCTTTCAAGCATTGTAATAAATGTACTTATCTTTTCATCAATTATTTGCTCATTAACAATAAATATCAATTCTTCTTTATTTTCTTTTAATTCTAATGCATTCATCATCCACATTTTTATTGTTGGTATATATGTAGAAATATTTGAGTCATTAAAGTTTATTATTTTATAATATTTATCCTGAATTTTCATGTCAACATTTATTTTTTCATTGTAATTACCGATAAGTGAATTTTTTCCTCCAATTAATTCATATTGAATATTTTTTCCTCTTAAAATTTCACTAAAGAACTCAATACTTTCGTTTTTAGAAACACGTTTTTTCTTATCTACATCAAAATATAAATAATTATTTTTCAATTTTTCTAAAAATTGTTCACATGTTGATTCTATTGAAATTTCAGATATTTTGAAAACAAATTGATTAATATAATATTGTGTCATTTTCTCAACTAACATTTCGTCATCAATATCAATCTCATTTATATTAAGTGGATTATAACTGAATTGTTCTTTAAATGTTTTTAAATAATTTTTCATAAAATCGATATCAATCTCATCATCAAATTTTTTTAATCTTTTCCAGTTTTCCATTAATTTTATCGATAAATATTTATCACTTGTTGAGTGTAGTATTACTGCAATATTGATTCTTTCATCACGTTCAAAGTTTGGAACATATTGCATTAAAGCATACTTAACATTTCTTTTCATATTAATCACCACCTTCAATATTCAATATATTACATATTTCATCTATTCTACTTATTCTATCCATTAAAAAATCTATCAATGATTTTTTTTCATTATTTGATATATTCCAATCATTCGGAACACTATTAACAATAATTTCAATATCACTTCTTTTGATTGATTTCATTCTATTAATAAACTTTTTTATTTCAACAGTATAACTTTTATCATTTAAACATTGTGATAAATTATTATAATTAAATTTGCTCATTCCTGATATATCTATTTCTTCACCTATTAACCTATTTAAAGAATGTTCATCCCATATTGCCTGGTTTATAAAAACATGTGAATGATCTATTGCAACTAATGTATTATTTTTAAAATTAATTAATAAATTACCAGGATTTCTATCATTATTACCAATGATAACATCAAAAATTAGTATCTTGATTGCATCATATTTATTGGTTGTTTTTGTTAATACAAGATATCCAGGAACAGGTGCTGACTTTTCAAGCCATTCACTACAAAAAACAGTTCCATCGATTAATTTGATATCTGATAAATCATCTTTAAATTTTGATAAGTTAATATGAGCTAATTCAAAATTTGGAATTGGCAAATTTAGTAATTTTCCTAATGATGCAGAAACATATTCATTAATAAGTATTCTTGAACCATCTCGGTTACCACAGAATTTTGCAACATATTTTTTACCGTTACTGCCTTCAACTAAATAAGGTTTTGTAACTCCTAATGGTAAAGATCTAATAATTTTAACAATTTCCAATAATATCACCACTTTTCTTTATCATGTGATACTATTGTAATAATATTGTATCACACTAGAACGATTTTTTTCATTCAGATTTTCATTTTATAGAAAATTTTACATTCATTTTATTATATAGATTTCTTGTTTAATGTTTTTCTGTAAATTGCAATTAAATCCGGATCATTTTGATTTATAGGTAAATTATCTAAATCAAAAAATTTCATATTTTTGGATTC
>CANQHQ010000025.1 GCA_947623825.1 uncultured Bacilli bacterium | reverse complement strand
AGTAAGAAGACAACGATTGTGAAGTTATATGACAAAGAGCGACAGAAGGCTTATGATTACAAACAAGAAATCTATCGGCGAAGCGAAGAGGCGGAAGAAAGAGGAGAAAGAATCGGGTTAGATAAAGGAATGCATCAAGTTGCCCTCACAATGCTTAAGAAAAATTTAGATATCAATCTCATTGCAGAATGCACAGGTCTTACCTCAAACCAATTACAATCTCTAATACAGAAATAAAAAAAATGAGTTTCAAAAATATGCATATTTTGACTCATTTTTTATTTTGCTTCCAATTTGACACTCACTAACTTACTCACTCCGGATTCCTGCATCGTAATTCCATATAACGTTTTCGCATATTCCATTGTCTTCTTTTTATGAGTAATCAACAAAAATTGTGTTTTATCTTTGTAATGATCTAGATACGTACCAAAGTTATCTACGTTTGCTTCATCTAAGGCAGCCTCTACTTCATCAAATAAGCAGAATGGCACGGTCCGTACATTTAAAATTGCAAACAAAAGACTGATGGCCGTCAATGTTTTTTCTCCTCCGGATAAAAGAGAAATGGTTGTTAGTTTTTTACCTGGTGGAGAAGCAATGATTTCTACCCCACTTTCTAATAGATTGTCGGGATCTGTCAGTTTCAAAGAAGCCTTTCCTCCATGGAATAGTTGTCGGAATACGATTTCGAATTCTTTTTCTACTTTGTGGAATGTTTTTTCGAACTCTTCTTTCATCACTTCATCCATTTCCCCAATGATTTCTAGTAGCGTATCTTGCGCACCAATTAGATCATTTCTCTGCGTATTTAAAAATTGATATCTTTCATTGACACGCTCAAATTCTGCGATGGAATCAATATTGACCATTCCTATTTGTTTTAATGTATTCTTATAAGAAGAGACTTTTTCTTTGGCTTCTTCTAATGGAAGTTCCAAAGAATAGTTGGCTTTTGCTTTCTCAAAAGTTAAGGAGTAATCTTCACTCAAACTTTTTAAGTAATAATCTAATTTTACATCCATACGACTTACTTTTGCTTCTAACTCTCGTGCCTCACTTTGCTTCTTGTTGAGTGTACTATTTACCACTTTCGTTTGGGCTTCCAATTCTTCAATTTCGTGTCTCCACTCTTCTTGGTCTTTTTTCATGCGTTGATATAAAGCCATTGTTTCTTCTTTTTTCTTTTTCGCATCGTAGTAAAGATTCATCATTCGCTCCTCTTCTTTGGAAAGAGAAGAATCGATGACTGCATGAAGACTTTTTTCCTCGTTTTCTATTTCTGACAATTGTTCTTGCCATTCCTTTTGTCTTTCTAACTTATGATGAAGAGAATCTTGGCTTAACAAATAGTTTGTCTGTTCTTGATAAAGTTTCTGTTCTAAATCTTTTGTTATCTTGCTTTGGTCTTGTAGAGAGGATTCTAATTCTTCTATTACTTTTCTCGTAGCCTCTTTTTGATTTTTCATTTTCTCTAATTCGTATCGATCTGTTACCATATTTCTAGAATTTGCTGTTGTACCACCGGTAATGGAACCTCCTACATGGATAATTTCTCCATCCAAGGTAACGATTTTATATCTTGCCCCAATTTTTCTACTAATTCGATTGGCATTATCTATGGTATCGATTACTAAAACATTTCCTAGTTGATTCGCAATAATTTCACGGTAAGTTGGTTCGTAATTCACTAAATTAGATAACGTATTAATAAATCCCATTTCATCTTTTACGATTCGGATTGTATCACTATCAACAAATTTTCCTTTTATTACATTTAATGGAAAAAAGGTACAGCGACCAAGACGATTTTCTTTTAGATACTCTATCGCATCTTTCGCTACATATTCATTATCTACAACTAGGAATTGCTTACTTCCACCCAAAGCCACATCCAAAGCTTTGGCATAAGGAATTTCACAAGATACTAGATTTCCGATACAGTCATGTACGCCTACTAATCGTGGATTGTTCAATACTGCTTTTACACTGTTACTTAGATTTCCACCGGATTCAATAAAACTTTCAAGGACTTGGATTTTATTATCTAAATCATAAGTATCTTTCTTTTTATAGGAGATTTCTTTTTCTAATTCTTCCTGCTTCTTTTTACTTTGAAGGAGCGTCTGTTCTAACTCTTTTTGTTTCATTTGTTGATGAGTTTGTGTTTGTTTATCGTATTCGATTTCTTGGGTTAATAAAGAAATTTCGTTATTTAATTGATATTCTTTTTCTTTTAAGGAAGAAACAACATCGTGTACTTTTTGGTCGTCTGCTTGATATTTTTTTCTTTCTTGAAGCATTCTTTTTTCGCCACTCAATTTTTCTTCTTCTTTCGTCAACGTTAATAAATTCTGTTGTACTTCAGAAAGTTCTTTTTCCATTTTTATAAGAGTGACTTTCTTTTGATCAATTTCCGCATCACTACCATTATTTCCAATCGATAGAGACATCATTTCATTGTTTAAATCTTCTAATCTTGTCTTTGCTTGTTGATACTCGGTATTTAATGTCTCAATTTCGTATGCTAAAACGGCTACTTCTACCTCTTGTAGTTGTTCTTTCGTCTCTATGTATTCTTTGGCTTTTTTACTTTGTTCTCTTAATGGATCTAATTGAATTTCTAATTCGTGGAGAATATCTGCGACTCTCTCTAAATTGTCTTTGGTTTTATCTAATTTTCTGATGGCTTCTTCTTTTCTCTTTTTATATTTTAAAACTTCTGCTACCTCTTCGATGACGAGTCTTCTTTCATAAGGCGAGTTACTTAAAATTTTTTGAACTTCTCCCTGGGAAATAATATTAAAGGATTCTTTGCCAATTCCACTATCCATGAATAAATCCAAAATATCTTTGAGTCGACATTTTTCCCCGTTTAAAAAGTATTCATTCTCCCCACTCCGATACACTCTTCTTTTCACTGAAACTTCTGAGTAAGGAACTTTTAAGTATTGGTCTTTATTGTCGAAGATGAGGCAAACACTGGCAACATTTAGACTGTTTCTTGTTTTACTTCCAGAAAAAATGACATCTGCCATGGACCCATCTCCACGAAGACTTTTTACTGATTGTTCTCCTAGTACCCAACGAACCGCATCGACTACATTACTTTTTCCACTTCCATTGGGACCGACGATACAAGTGATATTGTCATCTAATGTAATACTAATCTTATCTGCGAAGGATTTGAATCCTGACATTTGAATTTCTTTTAAGTACATGCTTATCACCTTACTACTTTACTACCTAGAATTATACTATAAAACCTAGTACTTGCCAAGAAAAAAGGAACTTTTCCAGGGAAAAGATTCCTTATGTGGAGGAGAAAGATTCCTTATTTTTCATCCTCTCTTTTTTCACTAATCGCTTCTGAAATGGTCACGATATGGTATCCTTTTTGTTTCATGTAAGAAATAATAGATGGTAATTCCTTTAGCGTTGTTTCATTTAGATTAAAACTGATTAAACTTCCATTTTTTAGATTTTTTTTAACGGATAAAAAGGGATAACTTCCCGTAGAAATCGTTGGAATAATGGTATATTTTTGTTTTTTACTACATAAATCCAAAACATTACTATCTTTGTAATCTGTATAACAATAATTGGTATTCTTTCTCGTTAACGAGGTAATCATATTATTGGTCCAATCGAATTTACTGACGGTATAAGTTCCTTTATATCCTAAATTTTCAATTTCGTATCCGTTATTGGCTAACTCTGTTACTTTAGATGTGTTTTCTTCGACTAATAACCCATCCATAAAAAAGGTAGCCACTACTTCTTTTTCCTTCAAAATATCGGTTAATTGGTCTACGTAAGTCATATCTTCTACTTTAAAAATTAGGGAAACTTGACTTTTGGAAGGATTTCCTTGGACGATATATTTATCGTATTGGGCTTCCATCGGAATGAGAGGAATTACCTCGTCGAACACCAACATACTACTTCGATATTCATTTATTTTTTTCATCGCTTCAAAACTTTTTTCGACGTTGACTTTTCTACCATTTAATCCTGGACTCATCTCATCTTCCATTACCCATGCGTTGATGGGTTCTATTTCGTATAATCCTTTTTCTTTTTCGATTTGTTTCATGACCGGATCATTTTCCCGGATAATATCTACGGCTTTTTCTGTATAAAAGAAACTGAAACAAACAAGGACAAAGACACCTAGATAGGAAGCATAACGTTTATATAATTTTATGAGTGTACGCATCATATCACCTATTTTACATTATGACTTTGCTTCTTTGTTTATGAAAAAATTGCGAAATGGAATCTTTCTTGGTTCTTATTTCTCTTTCCTTCAAATCAAAAGATGATTTTTATAGAACGATTCGAAAAAGAAATCTATTTTTTCGCAACCAAAAAGGCAACCAAGATTTTCTTTCTCTTGGATGCCTTTTCTTATTCAATAACTGTTTTCGTCTCTTCTTTTTTATCGACTTCTGTTTTCTTTTCGCTTTTCTTCTCTTTTTTCTCTTCTTTTTCTTCTTTATTTACCATTTTCTTTGGAGCAGGCATTGCCTGTTTTCTAGAGAAGTTCAATCTTCCTTTTTGATCGATACCGAGACATTTTACGATGATTTCATCTCCTACAGAGACTACATCTTTCACTTGTTTTACTCTTTCGTACGCAAGTTCTGATACATGAACCATTCCTTCACAACCAGGCCAGATTTGGACGAAGCATCCAAAGTCTTCTACTTTGACTACCTTTCCTTGATAGATTTCTCCTTTTTCTGGTTCACGGACAATATTCATAATCATTTCTTTGGTCTTCTCAATAATTTCTTTGTCTGAATGATAGATCACGACGCGTCCGTCATCTTCCAAATCCACTTTGACAGCGTTCATATCCGTTACAGCCGATACGTTAGAGGCTTCACAAATAATTTTCGTAATCATTTCTCCTCCACGACCGATGATGTCTTTGATTTTCTCTGGTTTTACCATGAAGATTTCTGTCTTTGGTGCATACTTACTTACTTCTTCTCTTGGTTTTGCGATTTGTTTCTCGATGACGTCAAGAATTTCAAAACGAGCCTTCTTTGCTTGCGCTAAAGCCTCTTTTAGAATTTTTTCATTGATTCCTTTAATCTTAATATCCATTTGAAGAGCGGTAATTCCTTCTCTTGTTCCGGCTACTTTGAAATCCATATCTCCTAAATGGTCTTCCATTCCTTGAATGTCAGTTAAAATCGTATAATCATCTTCATGAGTGATAAGTCCCATGGCGATACCCGCAACAGGGGCTTTGATGGGAACTCCGGCAGCCATTAAACTCATGCATCCCGCACAGATTGTTGCTTGACTACTTGAACCGTTACTTTCTAGTACTTCTGATACCACCCGCACCGTATATGGGAACTCTTCTTCGGATGGCATTACTTGTAGTAACGCTCTTTCTCCTAAAGCACCATGTCCAATTTCTCGTCTTCCAGGGGCTCCATATCTTCCTGTTTCTCCGACCGAAAAGGCTGGGAAATTATAATGAAGCATAAATCTCTTTTCTGTTTCCATGTCGAGTCCATCCAAAATTTGATGTTCTCCTAACGCTCCTAAAGTCGTAATCGCTAGGGCTTGGGTTTGTCCACGAGTAAACAAGGCAGAACCATGCGTTCTTGGAAGTAAATCGATATCGGTAGAAAGAGGTCGAATCTCATCCATCTTTCGTCCATCCGCCCTTGTCTTTTCTTTGACGACAATCTGACGGAAAATTTCGTATTCGATTTCTTCTAGGATTAGTTTGACTTTGGTAATTAATTCCACCAATTCTTTTTCTTTCAATTGGTCTTCATTTTCTTTGGTATATTTCTCAACGATGGTTTCTTTAATTTCATCGATACGTGCATACTTTTCAAGTTTATCTTGGATTCTTAAAGCCTCATCTAAATCTTTTTCCGCAAGCGCTCTTACCTCTTTACGAAGTTCCTCTGTTAACTCAAGTACTTCGTATTCCATTTTTGGTTCGCCAATTTCCGCAATGATTTCTTCTTGGAACTTCACTAATTCTTTAATGGCTTCGTGTCCAAACATTAAGGCTTTTAACATAACATCTTCTGAAACTTGTTTGGCTCCTGCTTCTACCATATTAATCGCATATTTGGTTCCTGCTACTGTTAAATCTAGTTCGGATCTTTCTAGTTCTTCTGGAGTTGGATTGATGACATATTCTCCATCAATATAACCAACTTTTACTCCCGCGATTGGTCCATCAAATGGAATCTTACTAATACAAGTAGCTAAACTGGAACCGAACATGGCGGTAAGTTCTGGGGAATAATCTGGGTCTACGGATAATACCGTATTCACAATTTGAACTTCATTTTTGAAGTCTTCAGGGAACATCGGTCTCATTGGACGATCAATCATTCTTGCGGCCAAAGTTCCTTTTTCTGTTGGACGTCCTTCCCTTTTAATAAATCCTCCTGGAATTTTTCCTACCGCATATAATTTTTCATTGTATAACACCATAAGAGGAAAGAAATCAGATAGAACATTGGCTGTCTTGGAAACAACTACGGTCGATAAAATAACGGTATCCCCATATCTTACTAATACCGCTCCATCTGCTTGTTTGGCTACTTCTCCATGTTCTACGATTAATTTTTTCCCTCGAAAATCAAATTCAAATACTTTTTTCATTTTACTTCTCCCTATCTTCTTTCCACAACTGTAACAACTTTTTTTTGCTGATATTCTTTTTATGATAACCGAATCTCTCTAATTTTTCTTCAATCGTTTCATAATCCAATTCTGGAATTTCTCCCCTCTTTCTTACGTGTTTTTCTCCCACGTTTGGGGATACAGAGATTCCAATCGGATAATGTACTCCACTCTCAATCCCCACGACAAAATTTTTCTTTGGATGAGAACGGACTAAAACCGTTTTATCGTAAAGTGAACGAACTTCGTAAGTAGCTAAGAATCCACGTGGGGAACTTAGTTTTACATTTGAGATGGTATAAATATCCGCCAAAGCAATATTTTTCACTTTCATTCTTGCTTTCTCCTATCGATTTCATAAAAAAGAAAGGCACTAAAAAATATAGTGCCTATTTTCCTTATTTTCTTAAACCTAAAGACTTTACAACTTCACGATATTTCTGGATGTCTTTCTTCGCTAGGTAATTTAACATACTTCTTCTTTGTCCAACTTTCTTTAAAAGTCCACGACGAGAATGATGGTCATGGGTATGTACTTTTAAATGTTCTGTTAACTCTTTGATTTCTTCTGTTAAAATTGCGATTTGAACTTCTGGAGATCCAGTGTCCTTTTCGTTTCTAGCATACTTCTTTACAAGTTCTGTCTTCTTTTCTTTCGTTAATGCCATACTTTTTCCCTCCTTCGTTATGATTTGCCATTTCCAAGAATTGGTCGGAGTTTTCTCCAAGTCCTAGAAAAGGTACCAGTAATACTATACTAGAAAAAGAGAAAAAAAGCAAGAAATAGTTTTCTCTAATCCACTTTTTTCTCTAATCTACTTTTTTCTTTATCTAGTCTACCTTTTTCTATTTTATTCTTACTTTAGAATTGAAGTTTACTTTTCTATTTCACACTTTTTCTATTTTTCTACTTTTTCTACATCAAATTTTACATCGATGCCGTTCAATTGATAGATTTCTCCTTGATTCTTCTTCTTTTCCAAAGATACGGCCAATGTTTCATCCTTAATTACGTCGATGAAGTCATGGATGGCAGTTTCGAACTCTTCATTTCCTTCGTAGTAAATACGAATTCGATCTGTAATATCAAAATCTTTACTCTTTCTTAGATTCTGAACTTTACTAATCCACTCTCGCACAATTCCTTCATGAATTAAATCGTCATTTAACGTCGTGTTCAAGACAATAAAGTTGCTTCCTTCATGGGAGGCATTGAATCCTTCTTTTGAAGAAACACGAATTTCCACCATTTCTCCGGTAATTTCCACTTCTTCATTGGCTACTTCCATCTTAATTGGTTCTTCATTATCTAATTGATTAATTTTTTCCATCGGAAGTTCCGATAATTTCTGTTGAAATTCTTTGATATTTGGACCAAACATTTTTCCACAAATTTTAAAGTTTGGTTTTACTTCAAATTCCATATAATTGGATAAATCTTTCGCAAAAAGAATTTCTTTTACATTGAGTTCTTCTTTGATTAAATCAACCATATCACAAATTTTTTCTTCTATTTTTCCATCTAGAATGATTTCTCCTAGTGGTTGACGTACTTTGATCTTGGCTTCCTCTCTGGCATTTCTTCCTAAGGAAATCAAATCGCGAACCAAATCCATTCGCTCTTCGATGGCTTCTTGAATGTATTCTTCTTTCCAAGTTGGGTAATCAGCCAAATGCACGCTTTTTTCTCCCGTTAATTTTGTATAAATTTCATCGGATATAAATGGTGCGATTGGAGCGATGAGTTTGCATACTCCCACCAAGACTTCATACGTAGTCTGATAAACTGCTTTCTTCGAACGATCGAGTTCGCCTTTCCAAAAGCGACGACGATTGCGACGAATATACCAATTGGATAATTCTTCATTTACAAAATGATTGATTTGTTTTACGGCTTTATTTAAATCGTATTCTTCCATGGCAGCAGTCGTATATTTTATCAATTTATTGTATTTGGATAATAACCACCAGTCGATTTCTTCTAAATCATTATATTTTACGTTACACTTTTTGATATCTACTTTATCCGTATTGGCATAAAGTTGGAAGAACGTATAGGTATTTTTTAAGGTATTAAAGAATTTCGATTGGACTTCTTTGATCCCATCTTCATCAAATTTGAGTGGCGTCCAAACAGGGGAAGCAGAAAGCATATACCATCTCGTAGCATCCGCTCCATACTTTTCGAGGATGGTAAATGGCTCTACAGAATTTCCTTTCGACTTATGCATTTTTTGTCCATACTTGTCGAGTAATAAGTCATTGACTAATACATTTTTATAAGGACTACATCCTTTTACAAAGGTAGAAATGACAAGAAGAGAATAGAACCATCCACGTGTTTGATCGATTCCTTCACTGATAAAATCTGCTGGAAATTGAGTTTCAAATAATTCTTGATTTTCAAATGGATAATGGTATTGCGCAAAAGGCATCGCTCCAGAATCAAACCAACAATCGATGACGTCTTTGATTCTTGTCATCTTCTTTCCACATTCTGGACATTTGATATGAATTTCGTCCACATAAGGACGGTGTAGTTCGATTTCTTCTACTTTTTCGATGGCTTTTTCCCTTAATTCTTTTCTTGAACCAATCATTTCTTGATGTCCACATTCACATTTCCATAGAGGAATCGGTGTTCCCCAATAACGATTTCGAGAGATTGCCCAATCGTTCATATTTTCCAACCAATTTCCAAAACGTTTTTCTCCTACGTAATCTGGATACCAATGGACGCTTCGATTGGCTTCAATAATCTTCTCTTTCCATGCGGTTGTTTTAATGTAGAGACTCGGTTTGGAATAATAAACCAATGGTGTTTTACATCTCCAACAGTGTGGATAATTGTGTTCCATTTTTTGTTTCTTGAATAGTTTATCTTCTTTGGCTAAGTACTTGATAATTTCTAACTCTAGTTCTGAATCGACAACGAGTCTTCCTTTCCATGGTCCTTCCGTATAACATCCTTGTTCATCGACAGGGTTTAAGACTGGTAAATCATATTGAAGTCCCACTTCGTAGTCGTCTTGACCAAAGGCTGGAGCGATGTGGACAATTCCTGTTCCATCTTCCATCGTTACATAATCCGCACAAGTCACATAAAATGCTTTTTTATTGACTTTTAAGATTGGCAAAAATTGTTCGTATTCTTTATACTCTAACTCTTTTCCAAGGTATTCTTCGACTACTTCGAATTCGTCCCCTAACACTTTATGAGCCAATTTTTCGGCTACAATGAAGTTGTATCCTTTTGACAAGCATTTTACATATTTCTCTTTTGGATTGACACAGGCTGCGACATTGGATAACAACGTCCATGGAGTCGTTGTCCAGATTAGTAAGTACGTGTTTTCTTCGTCCTTTAATTTGAATGGTACCGTAACCGTATTGACGCTGATTTCTTTGTACCCTTGTGCCACTTCATGAGACGCAAGACCTGTACCACATCTCGGACAATAAGGAAGAATTTTCAATCCATCATAGATGAGTCCTTCATCGAAGAATTTTTTTAAAATCCACCATTCTGTCTCTATGTAATCGTTATCATACGTAATATATGGATGTTCCAAATCGATAAATTGACCCATTTTATTTGTAAAATCACGGAAAGCCTTCTCGTTTTTCCATACTGATTCGCGACATTTTTCATTAAACTCTTTGATTCCGTATTTTTCAATATCGCTTTTTCCTTCGAAACCAAGTTCTTTTTCTACTTGTACTTCTACCGGTAATCCATGGGTATCCCATCCTACTTTCCGAATGACTTTATATCCCTGCATTGTTTTATATTTACAGAATGTGTCTTTGAGTAACTTCGCCAACATATGATGGATTCCAGGCATTCCGTTGGCGGTTGCCGGTCCATCAAAGAAAACAAAATACTTTTCTCTTTGTTCAATCGATTGATCTAAAATTTTATCTTTTAAGAATTTCTCCATTTGTTGTTGTTCAATTTCACTTACTTTTCCCTTCGCTAATTCCTTGAATGCCATAAAGCATCGCTCCTTTCCTATTTCTTCCATTCTTTCATGACGAAAGTTTTTATTTTTTCTACTTCTTCTGGATGATAAATTTTCTTATACTCTTCTATAATTCTCTTACACTCTTCTTTGGAAATATTCCAACAAGCCCAATCTTTTTTTACATCGAATTTTTCACTCCATTGGTCCGTGTTGATTTCTCCTGCTACCTGATAATCATCTACGGCACTTTTGAAAATTTCAAATTCGGTATGGTTGGGTCTAGCTTTGTTTTCTTGATTTGACCATTCTCCTCTGACATTGACTAAATGGTAGTACATATCGATGGGAGAAAAACCAAAATCTAGGTTGAAAATTCGTAATAGTGGCAAAAAGATATGACAGAGTCCACTAATTTCTAATTCTATCTTGTCACAGTAATCCGAAAAATTAGGTAGAGGATTTTCCGGACTCTTTTTATCGTACCATTGTGGAAGTTCTCCCTTTGTCGTTATTCCGGACTTGAAGGCATACATTTCTGTAAACTCCTGTGTCAATACCCCGTTTTCTTTCATGTACTTTACAAAAAAAGATTTTCTATATCGATACCTAGTATCATTTTGATGTGCCTGTAAAAAGCGTTTGATATCGACAGATGTAATTTCAAACTGGATTGGTTTCATGATTCCAAAAAAAAGCAGCCATTCTTCCTAAGGACGAATGACCGCGTTACCACCTTAATTTTATAAGTTATACTTATACTCTTCTTGTCTTTAACGGAAACGACCCGTCTCTATCTTATCCATAGAGAACACTTGAAAGTGATTTGAATAATATTCCCTAGATTCCTATTTCACCATGTTAGGAACTCTCTACCTATTTCCTATTATTCCGTCTTTCGCATTTGTTTTCACGCCAATTACTATATCACATTATTTTCTTTTTGACTAGTCTTTTTTATTTTTCACCTTGTTCTAGTTCGATAGACTGACAACTAAAAGCGGTATTTTCTAATTCATTTACGTATTCCTCTACCCATTCTTCTGTTACGCTATTACTTTCCATTTCTTTATAGATTATATTTTCTGCTGTTACCTTTCTTGTCAATTCCTCGGCATTTTCTTCACATTTTGTTACTTCAAATGCCATTGTTTGACATAAATCTTTATCTTGTTCATAGGCCTCGATTGTCGTATAGGTATAGGTATCTACTATATAATTATTTTGTAATTTTCCATCTACATAATCAAAATGATGAACCACTTTGTTTCTCTTTTGACCGATTTCCGTTAGAGTGTCGTCTTCATTGGTCTCATAGACTGGTAACCAAGGATTGGCATATTGGCAAGCGAAACGAACAGAAATTGGTTTTTCCACTTCTTCTTCCTCTTCCCCTACAAATTGCTTTTTACATACATACCCAATCATCACTAACACAACGATCAACAACGCAACGATTTCGAAGATTAAGATTTTATCTTTTAGCGTTTTCTTTCTTTTGTTTTTTCTTTCTTTTTGCTTTTGTTCTCTCGGTTGTTTTTTACTTTCTTTTGTCACTTCTTCTTTCTTTTCTGCATGAATTTCCTTTTTTTCTTCTTTCTTTGTTTTCTTTCCTACTCTTGTCTTTTTCTTCTCTTTTTTTTCGTCTTTGGTTGATTTCTTTTCTTTCTTTGTTTTTTTTCTTTTCTCTTCTTCCATTTTACTCACCACTCCTCTTTTCCTCTATGTTGTATTTTTATGATTCACTCCTATTTTACATAATAAAGTATACCTTTTTTTATATGATTAATCAAGGCTAACTTTTCTTCTTTTTTTCTCAGTTTCCTTCTTTTTTCTCAATCTCTTTCTTATCCATTAGAAAATTCCAACGAAAAAGAAACCGTTCTTTTTTGGTTTCTAGTTTCTTTTTATTTTTTCAAATTTTCTTGATAAGTAATAGATGCTTTTACAAAGGAATCGAATAATGGATGTACTTTGGTTGGACGACTCTTAAATTCTGGATGAAATTGTCCCGCGATAAAATGAGGATGATTTGGTAATTCAATAATTTCTACTAAGTTTAAATCTGGATTAATTCCTGAAAATACCATTCCATGTTTTTCTAATACTTCCCGATATTTATTATTAAATTCGTAACGATGTCTATGTCTTTCCAAAATCATGTCTTTTCCATAATCTTTGTATGCGAGTGTTCCTTTTTCAATATGACATTCGTAATTTCCGAGTCTTAGAGTTCCTCCTTTATTCGTAACCGCTTTTTGATCCGCCATTAAGTCGATGACTGGATTTTTGCACACAGGGTCAAATTCCGTTGAATTGGCATCTTCTAGTTTACATACATGACGGGCAAATTCAATGACTGCAATCTGCATTCCAAGACAAATTCCTAAATAAGGAATCTTCTTTTCCCTCGCATATTGACATGCCAAAATTTTTCCTTCAATTCCCCGACTACCAAATCCACCTGGAACTAGAATTCCTTTTGCATCTTTGAGTACTTCTTCTAGCTTCACATTCTTTTTTTCTAATGCTTCGCTATCTACCCAATTGATTTTTATTTTGGTATGGTATTTGTATCCTGCTGCTTTCAAGGCTTCTTTGACTGAAAGATAAGCATCCTCTAACTCGACATATTTTCCTACTAAAGCAATTTCTACTTCTCCCTTTAAGTTTTCTACAGTTTGAAGTAATTCTTCCCAATACGCTAAATTGCTTTTGGTTATCTTTAAGCCGAATTGCTTTAAAATAATTTCTTCAATATTTTGTTTATGAAAATTCATAGGAATCTGATAAATATTATTTACATCTTTTGCTTCGATAATATTCTCGACAGGAACACTACCAAACAAAGCAATTTTTTTTCGTACGGATTCCCCCAAATCGATAGGGGCACGCGTCACAACGATGTCCGGTTGAATTCCTAGTCGTCTTAATTCGATGATACTATTTTGGGTTGGTTTCGTTTTTAATTCATTCGAACCGAATAAATAAGGAACTAGTGTCGTATGGACAAAAACGGTATTTTCTCTTCCTTGTTCTTGTCGAAATTGACGAAGTGCCTCCATCATAACGGAAGATTCAATATCCCCTACTGTACCACCGATTTCTGTAATTACAATATCGGCACCTGACGTAGTCGCTGCTTCATAAATTTTATTTTTTATTTCGTTCGAAATATGAGGAACAATCTGAATCGTGGCTCCTAAAAAATCCCCGCGACGTTCTTTCTCAATCACGCTAGAATAAATTTTTCCATTCGTAATATTCGATGTGTAATTTAATTCTTCATCAATAAAACGTTCATAATGACCCAAGTCTAAGTCTGTTTCACAACCATCCGCTGTTACAAAAACTTCCCCATGTTGGATGGGTGACATCGTTCCTGGATCGACATTCATATAAGGATCAAACTTCTGCATGAAGACTTTGTATCCCTTCGCTTTCAGTAATAGCGCAATACTAGAAGCCGTAATCCCCTTTCCTAATCCAGAACAAACTCCACCTGTTACAAATACAAATTTTGCCATAAAACCTACCTCCATAAAAACAAAAAAGCACTAAGAGAACTTCTTAGGCTCTCTTAAAGTATAGCACCTTCCTCGTGGGAAAAAAAGCGAACACAAGAATTTTGACAAATCTTTACAATCAAAAAAGGAACCTATGGTCTTTCGACCAGTTTCATCTCGATGGTTCCTTTTTTATTCTGATACGTTACTTTTGCCATTGCCCCGTTGATGAGGGTCATGGAAGGAGGTAAGTGTCCAAAATCTAAGTCCCATAAGACAGGAACTTCTAACTCTTCTAAAGAACGTCGCAAAGCTTCTTCGAAGGAAATCTCATAGACACTATCATTGGTTTTACTTCGTCCAAATAAAATACCTTTTGTGTGTTGAAACCAACCCGCTTCTTTTAAGTGCCAAAGTCCCCGAATGACTCCTTCACTCGTCAAATCACAATTATCCAAATACCAGATAATTCCATCTTCTTTGTACCTTTCGATGAACTCTTTGACAGAATCAAACCTTGTCCCGACTAGCTCCACTAGAATATCAAAACATCCACCGATGAGTCTTCCTTCGATTTCGCAGGAGTTCTGAAATAAGCTTTTCCATTCCACTTTGGTATCCAAATGATACCCTTCTAGTCCGGTCACTCGTTCAAGCGATTCTTTCTCATACATTTTATAAGAGTGTTGTGGTAGAAGGTTTCCTTTCCATATCTCTACATTATTTTCTAAGTCTTGATACCAAGGATGCATTCCAAATCCCAAAAAATTAGGTCCATAAATGGTGGCGATATCTAACATGGTCGTCGCTATAAATAAAAGCCCTGTCGAGTCGGAATAACCCTGAATCCATTTGGGATTTTGACGAAGAATTTCGAAATCCAAACAAGAAAGCATCTCTACTAAAAAATCTCCCCCTCTTAACGTGAGAATGAGGGAAACTTCCGGATTTTTCAATAGTTCTTCTACTTGATGCGCTCGTTCTTCCTTCCTACTACTGACGCCTTTTTCCTCTGTCCATACGTTTTTTGTTTCTATGACACGGTATCCTCGCTTTTCTAATTCCATTTTGGCATTTTGAAAGCGACATACATCGATGGAATTCCGAAGTCCACTCGAAGGGGCAGTGACTCCGATTCTACTTTTTTCATTCAACATTTTGGGAAAAATCATTTTCTCATTCCCCTTTCTTCTTTTCTTTCCGTTTCTCTAAAAAATAAATTTGTCCTTTTAGAATTTTCTTTTTTTATCATAGTACTTTCTCTTTTTTAAGAAATTTGACAAATAGATCTGCTTTTCACTATAGTTACCTTATTCCATCATTACATGATAAGGGGATTCCTCTGTTCCATCTCCCGCATCTATTCTCATACCAGATCTTAGAGAAATAGCGGGACGCACACCTTTAGGACTGGCGACATTGGAGTATAATGAAAGATTACCATTAGAGTCAACGTAATATACGCGGGCGTAGGAGTCGAAGGTGTAAGAAGAACCTAGCCACCAATCAATGTTTGCATTTGCATAGTTATTGCCTCCTGCTAGCCTCTGCTCATCTGCTGTTAATAAGCCTACTGGATATTCTAGTAATCCATTACCTATCTCATCATTTACACTAAAGCTATCTTCTTTTCTTTCACAATCCAGTTTAACTGTTTTGTCATTTCGCTCATATGGTCTAAAATATAAAACTTTCGTAACATCTCCGTCTTTATCCCAACCATTCTTTTGATAAATGCTTCGATCCGTACACCAAACTGTATCTTCTAAGTAATCTGTATATTTTGTCATATTTGCGAGATACCAACTATCTACTATCTGTTTCACTGGTGAATCAGTTTGGTTTTGAAACATTTCATTCAATGCATCATCTACTTTCTTCCCTTCTGTTAAAGTGATATAAGCGGGACTATTGGATCCACGTTGAAGAAAAATATAATCAATACTACTACAAACTTCTGTATTACTGAAAGCACAAGTATAATGATGACCATTACGCATATTTTCTGCTTCACTTTCCCAGTTTAAGGGACAAATTTTTATAGGATCTTTCAGTATATACGTTCCATTTTGATATTCTACATCATTTCCGAAAACCCATTCTACTTCACTTGCTTGTTTTAATAAACTTTCATAAGTTTCTCCATTTTCCATGTAGATGATATACATGGAAGAAGTAGTAGTAGATTCAATCCAATAGACAGTCTTACAATTTCTATTTTCTGCACTTAGACATGTATAGTACCCTTGCAATTTAGAGTAATTGTCATCATAACTTTTTTGTTCTGCATTTTCTAAGGTATATCCCGTTCCTTCTTGATAGGTAACACCATCTCCATAATAATAATTTGTACCATCCATTCCACCGTGATAAGAAAGATTTTTTCCTATTAAACTGTACCATAAGACGTTTTTACTATTGAACGCATATCTTGTCCCGTACATGTATCCTACATCTGCTGGGGAATTAACGCTGGACTTAAATACACTGCTTCCTATCATACTAGCGTCACCTGTACTCTTACAACTTCCATCCTCGCCCGGTGTACCATTATATACTAGCTTTACGCCTCCTGTATCAGTGGTTCTTACGATTTTCCAACAAAAATCTCCAAAAATAATATTATTGTCTACCGTTCCATGATAATAATATACTGGATATGAATCTTCTTTCGTGCTTTCTAATTGATGCACACCATTGGTAGTCGTATCCTCTGTTGACATATCTCTCATCATTTCATAAATCGTTTGTACTTTTGCTATCTTTCCATCCATCTTCTTTTGCAAGGTTACTTTGCTCCATGTTCCTCTTATTGTGACATCACTTTCTGGCATCTTAAATTTCGAACTAGTAATTTTATCAACATTATCTTCTACTATCTTCCATCCCTTAAATTGATATCCTTCACAACTTAGTTTTGTACGATTCATTTGAACGAGATCAAATACTGAATGTTTTTCTGCCCCTGGTACACCCTTTATTTCACAGCCTTCTGGGGCATTCCCATCATAGATGACTTTATAGTTATCCGCTAAGATGGGAGTTAAATCGCTAGTGACACTCTCTTCTTGGTCTTCTATCTTACTTTCTACCTTTTCTTGACGATTCGTTGGATAGATTCCACCTTTTCCTACTAATTCTTCTTTTAATTTTTGTTTAATCGTCATGGTTGGTTTCGCACTATTTAACACAATTCCTGATCTTAGTCCTGATAAATCCCAAGTAATGGTTTGTTCTTCTTTGTTAAAGGTCACTGTTCCTTGGTTTACTGTAATATCTTTTTCACTGTCTACTCTAAAATAATCTGTATCTATATAATCTACAATCGTAAACTTCTCATAATTTAGTTTTGGAACTGAGGCTTCTAATAAGGTATTCTCTAAAGTATCTATCTCAGCGAGAAATTGATTATCAGACATCTTTTGAATAGGGCTTGCTATACTACTTCCCATTTCATATTGTATTCCGTTGATGACGACATAGGGGTATTCTGATTTTATATACCTATATTCCCCTTGTTCATTTGGTGTATTGATATTAGGAACTCCGTCAGTTAAAAATAAGACAATCAAGTTTTTGTTTTCTTCTTTTTGATAAGTTTTCAAAATTTCTTCTACATTTCTTAAGGCTTGATAATAATTGGTTTCTCCGTCAGCTTGTAAGGCTTCTATTTGATTTTTGACTGTTTCTTTCTGATTCGTTAGCTGGGACAAAATCTTGGAGTCAGTCGAAAAACTAATTAGACCCACTTTATTGTTACTATTAAGGAGGAGACTGTCAACTAAATCTTTAGAATCTGACTTTACTTTCGATAATTTACTTCCTTCCATAGATGCGGAAGTATCAAGTACTAATAAGACATCGGTATCGGTATTATCTATCTTTTTTCTAGTATTGACGAGAAAAGTTACTTCGGCTTCGCCTTTTTCTACCCACTCTCCACTTTTGGTAATCTCAAAAGCCCCTTGATCTCCGCTTCCATAGTTGGTATTTTCACTATAAATCTTGACACTCTTGACTGGTACTGGAGATGCAAATGATTTAGGTAAGAAAACGAGTATTCCTATTAGAAAGATAAAAATGATTATGGCAATTCCTTTCTTTTTCTTATCAAACTTTTGTAACATAGATTTTATCTTGTTCATAGTATCACTCTTTCTTTCTCTTTTTCAAGAAAACAATCTTCTTATATTTCTTTCTCTTCTCTTATTGTATCTTTTACTCTTTTTTGATTGCTTTGGATAATTGGTTGTTTCGTTTGATGTCTCAACCATCCTTCTATCATAAGATATAACCTCATTCATTTTTAGTAGAAATAAAACTACAAAGAAGATGATTTTTGCGTTTTCTACTTTCTTCTATTCTTTATTCCTATTTCTTTTTTGCTTACGATAAAGGATTGCAAGTGCCATCATTCCAACTACGGCGACGAAAGTCAAGATAGTTCCTAAAATAACATATGATACGACTCCTCTTCCTCCCGTGTTTGGCAATAGGCTTATTTTTTCATTGATAATGTCTACTTCTGCTTTTCCACTATCATTCTTTACTTCATAACCATCTATTGCGATGGTTCCATCCTCTGCTATCTTAACGGTTAATGGTTTCGATAGAATCACATATCCTGTTGGTACTTTTGTTTCTTTTAAGTAATACGTTTTATCTGGTTCAAGATTACGAAAACTCAATCCTGTTCCCATGCTTTCTTTTAACCCTTCATCTTTATAAAGTGTAAATTCTGAACCCTCTAATGGTTCTTTCTTTTCATCTGTTTTATGAATTTCTAATGCTATATTCGCAACTACAAATTCTCCAATGGCTTTATATTCTTTACTGTCATCTAATAAATCACCATTTTCTCCTGTTGCACTCGCTAAAACAACCACATTTTCATATTTTTTGGCAGTTTCGCTACCGGCGGTATATTCTTCTTTCACTTGCACACTGCCACTTGCTTCAATTCTTGCAATTCTAACGTATTGGTCATTTAAAACCTCGTAATTATCACCATTTACAAATTTACTTCCTTCTAATGTTTCTTCTAATAGAACATCTGTAATGGCATATTCGGCAGTATTGGTAACGGTGATGGTGAAATTTACCTTTTCTCCTTGTTGATAAGAGGATTTTTCATTATCAATTTGTTTCGTTATACTTGGTTGGAATTTTCCTAACTGTTTTGACCATTCTCCATAAATCACTACATCATTATTTGGCATTTCAAATGGAGATGTTTGATACCAACCACTAAAGGTATATCCTGCTAGTACGGGGTCTTTTTTCACTTCTACTTCTGCTCCCGGTACATATTTTTCAGCTGGTGGTAATAAAGCATCTGCCCCCTCTGGTACCGTTCCTTGATATTGATAAGTTACTGTATATTTTATCTGTTCAAAGGTTCCTTTTAGAATTACTTTCTTTTTTGGCATGGTGAAGAAGGTATTATCTTTTCCTTTTTCTAATTCTACTTCTCCCTCTTCTACTTGCCATCCTTTAAAGATATAACCATCTATTATATCTCCTTCTTTTAAGTCATCTACGACTACTTGATCTCCTTCTCCATACGCTGATGTGTCTGGTAGAGTATATCCTTTGGGAGCATTTCCTTCTATTGTGTATTCCACATCATAAGTTTTCTTTTTCGAAAAGCGTCCCTTTATGACGACATTACTACTTGGCATCGTGAAGGTTCCTTTTTCTATTTGAACATCCTCACTTGTCCAGCCTTCAAAAATATAACCATCGATTACAATCTCTCCACTGACTCCTACCTCTACTCCTGCTGCATAATTTAAGGTTGGTGGTAACGGTGGTAAATTATCTGGTAAGTTCTCTCCTTCATATTGATATTTAACGTTATATAATTGCTCTTCTTCTTGTCCCATAAATACATGTACGGTATTGGAAGTAGCATTATCTTCTTGTTCTCTTCCAAAAGCAGTATTATAAAAATCAAGTCGTTTCTTTTCTTTTAAACGTGGTGTTCTTGTTACAAATCCTACGGTTAATTTACATCCTGCTTGTAAGTTTTGCACTCGAAAAGAGATTGTTCTAGTAGTTTCATCATAGTGAAGTCCATCAAAACCTCCCACTACTAACCCCGGACAGGTTTCTTTTTCATTACTTCTTTTTACAGCACCAATTGTTCCATCTTCACTACTAATAAATCTCTCGAACTCTAATCCTTCTGGTATTTTATCTTGGACATCGATAAAACCACTGTGAACTTGCGCAATTGCTGTATCACTAGAAAGTTGTGCATCTTTGTCTTTTCCATCATAAATAACGTCTATGTAATACGTTAATTCGCTATTTTCTGCTACTCTACTATCATTATCAATCGTTTGGGCATAAGAAAATCTGAGATAAATAGTAAGTGACAAGAGTATGAATACAGTCAATACTCCAATAATTATTTTCTTTTCTCTTATGGCTTTTACCATGTTTATCAATTCTTTCTTATTTTATTTTGTTACAAAAAAAGAAAGTGAAAGACATATATCCTTTCTTGTTTCAATTTGTTAGTTGTATCTTCTTAGTTTCTATTCTTCTCATGCCTTTCCTACTTTTCTTCTATTTTCTAATTTGATTCTAACATAGCACTTTCTCTTTTTCAAGAAGTTTAAAGGAACAGTTTCTACAAAAAAAGATGGAACTTCCCATCTCTATTAAACTGATTAAACTTTTTTATTCTCTTTATAAGGATATTTTTCTAGAATATTCTTTTCGTGATACCATACTGTTTTTCAAAACACTTACTACTTTTCAACAGTTTACGATTGTTTTATTCATTTATAATCATTTTCTTTTCTTGTAAAAATGGTATCTAGCATACGTTATTTCCATATTTTGATCTATTTTTTTCAGAATTTTTCGTTATCCTAAAACCTATATTCATTTTTTTACTCTTTTGCGTCTTTTCTTTCAATTTCTCTAAAAAATAAATTTGTCCTTTTAGAATTTTCTTCTGAGCTTCATCGAGGGAAAACCATTCGTAACGATCCATTTCCGGAAACTCACACATGATCCCACTTCCCTTTGGCCATTCTTTTTGAAAAGTATTACTATGCGTATCGGTTAAATCGAAATCTTTTTCTATCGCAAACATAATTACTAATTTTCGATTCGACTGCTTTTTACTACCTAAAAATTGAAGTTCTTCTTTTGGCACTGATAAATTTGTTTCTTCATGAAATTCTCTCAATGCGGTATCAATCACTTTTTCATGAAAAGCTTCTCCTTTGGGTAAGGACCATCCTCCTAAATCGATTTCTTTCCAATACGGTCCTCCCATATGACAAAGCAATACTTCTAACTGATTCTCTTTTTTTCGATATACTAAGACTCCCGCACTACGTTTCATTCTATTTTTGTTCTCCTTTCTTGATTAAGATCTTTTTGAATGGTTGAAAAGCACTAGGAAGGGAATAAGACTCTTCTAATTCCTCTTCTGTTACCCATGTTCCTGGGAAAAAAGAAGATACCTCGATGATATAGGATTGCATCTCCCATTTTTTGTGGGTAAATGTATGGGTATAGGCGATACTTTTCTCTATTTTTTTGTAAGAAATCTTTTTTTGGAAACAATCTTCTTCTACTTCGTGTCGATTCAAAAATCCTTCCTTATTTGGAAATTGCCATAAATTGGAAAGAATTCCCTTCTCTTTTCTTTTTTCGATATAGAATTTTTTCCCTTTTCGATAGAGAAAAACAGTCAAAGATTCTATCTTTTTTTCCTTTTTTTCTTTTCGTACGGGATACTTCATCATCGTTCCATGTTTTCTTGATAAACATTCTTGTTGGAGGGGACAAAGGGTACATTTGGGTACTCCTCCAGGAAGGCAAATGGTCTCTCCTAATTCCATCCAACCAGCATTAAAATCTCCACTTTCTTGTCCATGAGGAATTCTCTTCATCAAATCTTCACGAATTCTTTTCTTTGTGGAATTGGAATCAATAATCGAAGCATCTTCAAAAAGACGGGTATATACTCTTAAAACATTTCCGTCGATGGTTACTTCTGGTAAGGCAAAACAAAAAGAGGCAATGGCAGAAGCAGTGTATTCTCCAATTCCAGGAAGAGATAGTATTTCTTCATAGGTGTTCGGAAAGGTCCCATGAAATTTTTCCATAATCTCGATGGCACTCTTTTTTAGATTTTTTGCCCGATTATAATATCCTAACCCTTCCCATAATTTTAAAAGACGATTTTCCGATACTTTTGACAACGCTTCAATGGTTGGTAGTTCTATCATAAATCGTTCATAATAGGCACGAACTGCTTCGATTCTCGTCTGTTGTAACATAATTTCGGATATCCAAACATGATAGGGATTGATATTTTCTCTCCATGGCAAATCCCTTTTATTTTGTTGATACCAGGTCACAATTTTTTCTGCTATTTGATCCATATTTTCTCTTCTTTCACTATTACTATATCATAAAAAAGAAAAAAACACATCTTGGATGCGTTTCCTTTTTCCTGGTCGGAAAGACAGGATTTGAACCTGCGACCTCTTGCTCCCGAAGCAAGCGCTCTACCAAACTGAGCCACTTCCCGATAAAAAGAAAACCCTTGATAAACAAGGGTTAAAAACAAAAATGGTCGGGAAAACAGGATTTGAACCTGCAACCCCTTGGTCCCAAACCAAGTGCTCTACCAAGTTGAGCCATTTCCCGAAAAGGTACTCTTCTTTCAGTACGTTTATAATCATACCATACTTTTTTGAATTTGTGAACACTTTTTTTATTTTATTTTTTCTACTACCCTTTCAAAGTTTTGGGTTCTTCTTTGACCAATCATTGAAATGGGTAGTTCTTTCTTTGAAATCGGATGAAACAGGATGTCTTTTCAATATAGACCCGGTGTCAAACATCGTTTTTAGAGATTCATTCACTTACATTTTTCTGTTCCTCTTTTTTATTTTATGTAATTTTTTCTGATAGGTTCATCGTGGTTAAAAAATCACTTTTCGTCCGTTTCCTATTTAAGGTCGATGTCGTCTAAAGGAAAGTACGATTGTTCTATCCTCTTCTTTCTTTCCTTTTATTCATTTACAATAAAATGAATCGTTTCTTTCAAAGCCAAATTCATATGATTTTCATCATGAAATCCATGATCCCCATTTTGAATCAATAGGAGTTTAGAATTTTTACATTTTTTAGAAACTTTTACGGAAGACTGATAGTTTACATAAGGATCCTTGGTACCGTGAATAAACAATTTTGGAACATCCCATTTATATAAATTTTTATAAGCAAAATACTTTCTTTCATCGACAAAATAATTGTAACTTAATTT
>CANQHQ010000024.1 GCA_947623825.1 uncultured Bacilli bacterium | reverse complement strand
ATGGGCGGAGCTCTTTATATTCACACCAGCATAGCTGGTGGTTTTATATGTGACCTAACACGGTCACATAATAAAAAAGAGGATTATTCCTCTTTCGGCTTGATTACAACAGCACGATTTGGTTCTTCTCCTTCGCTCTCTGTTATAACTTTTGGATTTTCAGCTAATACTGTATGAATCAATCTTCTCTCATAAGAATTCATTGGATCTAGTTTTGCGGGAACCTTACTTCTTGCTACTTCCCTTGCTACTCTTTTGGCAAGAGACTCGATTCTTTTTTGTTGTTGTGCTTTGTATTCTCCAATATCAATCGTCATGTTGAAATAGGTTCCAATTTCTTTATGAACGATTTGTTTTATTAAGATTGTAATTGCCTCTAAAGTTTTTCCATTTTTTCCAATCAAGATCGCATTATTATCAGCATAGATTGTAAAAGTGGCCATTTCCTCTCTTTTCTTTACTTCGATGTTCGCATTTAAACCCATGTTTTTAATTAAATCTTTTAGATAGTTCTTCACAAAATCGATTACATCATCTTTGCGAATAACTTCAATTTCTACTTTTTTATTAAATAATCCAGACTTTACTTCTAGTTCTTTAATATAAAGATTTTCTTCTAATTCTTGTAATTCAATTTTTGCTTGATTAATTGCATCTTCCTTCGTTTTTCCTACAAATTTACTTTTATTCATCCTACAAAACCTCCCTACGTCTTTTTACAACCAAATTCTGGAAAATTGTAAATAAGTTCGTTGTAATCCAGTATATATTTAATGCACTCGACATGAATAATCCCATAACTACAATCATTCCAGTCATAATGTTTGTCATATTTTTCATCGGATCATTTTCCGATTGAACTGTGGTCTTATTAAGGCTAAAAGATAAATAAGTAGTGAATCCAACAATCACCGCTAGAATCAAGTACCACCATTGTCCATTATTGAAGACTCCAACGGAAGGAGTGGTTCCTAATTGGAATCCTAAGAACTTTCCTTCAAATAAGGCAGGGACTCTATTAATTGCTTCTAAGAAAGCGATAAATAATGGTATTTGAATTAAGGAATACACACATCCAGAGATAGGATTGATATTATATTTTTTATATATCATTGTCATTTCCTGACTCTTTTTCATGATGGATTCCTGATCATTTTTATTCTCATATTTTTTTTCTAATCGATCTAATTCGGGTTTTGCTTTATTGATTAATTCTGACTGCATTGCTGTTTTTAAGGTAACAGGATAGAGTATCATTCTTAAAGCGATACTTGTTACAATGAGGGCTAATCCAGCATTTCCGACAAATCTTTGAATGAATAAAATGATAAAGGCTAGGGGTTTTACAAAAAACGTTGTCCATAACCCTTCATATCCACCACTCGTCACACTAAATTCAGAACACTTAGGCAACGCTGCCAAATCTACACCGTTCTTTTCGTATAGATCTTCTACTTTTGAATTCGTTGGTTTACATAATATATTTTCGGTTAAACTTTGTCCCGTTTCTGGATTTTTTACTACTTTTTTATCTTCTGTTTTTAACACCGTTGTGCAACCAGTTAGTAATAACACTATAGCCAGAAATAAGACTACCATCTTTCTTTTATTCTTTTGATTCATCTTAGTTCTCCTCTACTTAATCACTATTCTTTATTAAATTAAGTAAGTTTGCTTCCAACTCCTTATATTCAATATCTAAACAGCTCTTTCTTATAATTATAATATAATCTTTATCATTTGAATAGAGTTTTTTATTTGTATCAATGATATTTCTAACTTTTCTTTTATAACGATTTCTTACGACAGCATTTCCAACTTTCTTACTTATGGATATTCCAAATCGATAGTGATTCTCATCGTTTTTTGAGGTATAAAGGACAAAATAACGGTTTTTTGTGCATTTACCGTTCTCTATAATTCTTTGAAAGTCCTTACTCTCTTTGACGATATTTATCTTTTTCATGGAATCACCATCTTTCCTGTTTGATTCAAAAAACCACTGTCGGACAGTGGCTTCTTTATTTTGATAATCTTTTACGACCTTTTGCTCTACGTCTATTTATGATTTTTGTTTTCGTACGTGCAAAAAACCCATGCTTCTTTTTCATTTTTCTATTATTAGGTTGATAAGTTCTTTTCATAGTTCCACCTCCAGACATAAAATCTACATTAGTATAATAAAACTAATTTTCTTTGTCAATGATTTTTGTTGAATTTATTTTTTTCATCCTTATATATATAAGTGCACTTTTTGGTTGGTCTTTTTCTTATCCACAGTTTCCACAGGATGTTTATAACTTTATAAACAGTGTGATTTAAAAATTTGTGGATAATGTGGATATCTTCTATTTTTCCTTATTTTATCATACCTTTTCTTGTGGATATCATAGTGGATTTCTTGTGAATTATTTGTGAGAAACTTTTTTTTCACTTTTCTACTTTATTTTTAGAAAGTTTTAAGTTACAATAAATCTTGCAATTCACGATTTAGAGGAGGGGGGATTTCTCTATGAATGAAAAAATGATTTGGTCAAATTTTCTGAATAGTATAAAAACGGAAATTACCCCTCTTTCTTATGATACTTGGTTTAAAGAAACAGAACTTTATGAATATAAAAATGGGCTTGCGAAAATCATTGTACCTATGGGTATTTCAAAAAAGCATTTAACTACGCATTATTACGATTTGATTGTTCATACCCTTAATGATATTGTAGGTGATACGGTCGATATTCAATTTTTTTTAAAAGAAGAGTTGATGGAAGAAAAGAAAACAGAGCAGCAACAATTATTTGATACCGATGAAATCCCTATTGATTATGAAGCAAAAGTAGCGCAAAGGAAACATCAATCTAATTTGGATCCAAAGTATACGTTTGAAAATTTTATTGTCGGGAATAGTAACAAATTCGCACAGGCAGCGGCTTTAGACGTAGCGCAAAACCCTGGAAATATTTATAACCCTTTATTTATTTATGGAAATAGTGGATTAGGAAAAACACATTTGATGCATGCTATCGGTAATTATATTGAACAACATTCTGATAAAAAGGTATTGTATGTACCTAGTGACCAATTTATTAATGATTTTTTAGGAATTAATAAAAAGGATGAGTTTGGTAAAAATTTTGATTATGTTAACTACTTCAAAGATAAGTATCGCAATATTGATGTATTAATTATTGATGATATTCAATTTTTTCAAGGAGCAACGCAGACACAAAATGAATTTTTCCACACTTTTACGAAACTTTATAATGAAAATAAACAAATTATTATTTCGTCCGATCGTTCTCCTGATGACTTGAAAATGTTAGAAGATCGTTTACGAACGCGTTTTTGTTGGGGACTTACAGCCGATATTTATCCACCGGACTTTGATTTAAGGGTCGCTATATTAAAGAAAAAGATGATTGGAGATTCGATTGAAAAGAATATTCCAGATGACGTGATAGAGTACATTGCTTCGAATGTAGGAAGTGATGTGAGACATTTGGAAGGATCGATTACTCGGTTGCTTGCTTATTCTACTATTATGGGAGGCATCGATATTACATTAGATTTGGCAATTGAAGTATTAAAAGATTATGTAAACAAAGGGTATAGTGAAAAGAATAATATCAATCGAATTCAAAGAATCGTAGCGGAACACTTTCAAGTATCCGTAGATGACTTAAAAAGTAAAAAGAGAAGTGCTAATTTGGCATTTCCAAGACAAGTTGCTATGTACCTGTGTAGAAACCTAACAAATGAATCTTTTCCTAAGATAGGAATTGAATTTGGTGGAAAAGATCATTCTACAGTCATACATTCTGTAGAAAAAATTGAAAAAGAAATCTTGATTAATAAAGAATTAGAGAATATTATAGAGAAATTAAAGAAAGAAATTGTGTGATGTTTATAACTTAAAATTTTTCAACTTTTTTTCCACAAGAAATTATATCTTATTCTACAAGTTATATAAGGATTTTTCTTAATTATCCACAGTTTCCACAGCAATAATAACAATAAAATAAAAAAGAAAGAAGGAATAAATATGAAATTAAAAATCAAGAAAGAATTACTATTAGACGGACTTACGAAAGTATCGAAGGCCATCTCTACTAAAAATTTAGTACCTGTTTTGGCGGGAATTAAATTTGAATTAGATCAGAATGGACTTACTTTAACTGCTAGTGATAATGATATTACGATTCAGGTTTTTCTTGAAAACAATGAAGATATGGAGATTGATCAAGAAGGAAGTATTATTATTCAAGGAAAGTATATTCTTGATATTGTGAGAAAATTACCAGATGAATTTATCAATATTGAAGTAGTAGATGATTTGAAGATTATTATCTATACAGAAAATAGTGAATTTAATTTAAATGGGATTAGTAAGAATGAATATCCAAATATTACACTAGAAACAAGTAAAACACCAATCTCTATTCGTTCTAGAATCTTTAGAACAATTATTAATCAAACCTCTTTTGCTTCTAGTAATGACGAGGCTCGTCCGATTTTAACGGGAATTAATTTTAAGATTATGGGAAATCTTCTTGAATGTAATTCTACCGATAGTTATCGTTTGGCGAGAAAAGTATATGAATTAAGTGATGTAGTGCAGGAAAGCTATAATATTGTAATTCCAAGTAAAAATCTATTAGAATTTATAAAGATCATGGATGATTCTGAAGAAGATGTAGAACTACATATCTTTAATAATAAAGTTTTACTTCGTTTTCAAAATATGTTATTTCAATCTAGATTGATTAGTGGTACATATCCAAATACATCGAATTTGTTACCAGAAGAGTTTATGTTAAATATTCATACAGATATCAATGAATTATATAATGTAATTGATCGAGCAAGTATTTTAACGAGTGATAAAGAGAAAAATATTGTTACATTTGAAATTGATGGAAATAAACTTTATGTAAGAAGTAGTTCTGCTGAAATTGGTCGTGTAGAAGAGAAAATGACCATAGAGAAGAGTAATAGTGAAAATTTAAAAATTTCCTTTATTGCGAAGTATATGATGGAAGCATTGAAGTCTTTTGAAGATAGTAAAGTTGAAATTTCTTTTGTAGGAGAGGTAAAACCAATTATCTTAAAGAGTGAAAAAGATGAAGGATTGACTCAGTTAGTTTTACCGATTCGTACTTACTAATTTATTCATAAAAAAGAGAAATATTCACAGTTTTGTGGATATTTTTTTCTTTTTACTCTTTTTCGACATTTTTTGTGGATATTTTCATTTATGATAGGAAGCATTCATTTTGGTGTTATACACCATTTTTAGGGGGATTATATGGGTTTATATGAGATTGGAGTACAAACACTCGCTGTGATAGGAATGCCTCAGAAAAAGGCTAAAATTGTGGAATTAGAGAAACAGTTTGTGATTAATGATTCTGCTTATACTGTTATGGATCATAGTTGTAATTATTACGGAAGTAGTTATGCAGGAAGAGAAGAGGGATGTAAAAAAATTTTAGGTTTTGTAAGAAAATCGCCGATTATTGTAGAAGAAACAAGAGATATTATCTTTTTTCCCACGCATTCTCCTCGGAGAAAAGATTGTGTTTTCCTTTCATTAGATAATATTGTATCGATTGAAGGAAATGAAAAAAACAGTAAAATTGTCTTTAAAAATGGAGTAATTGTAAAGGTTCCTCGCTCTAAATATTCGATTGAAAATCAAATGGCTCGCGCTATCAAACTAAAATATTTAATTTCTGAGCGAAAAAAGTGATTTTTTTTAGACTTTTTTCTTATTTTCTACTTTTTAAGCCTCAAATTATGGTATAATATATTCGCAAGTATAGGAGTATTGGTTTTTACTAAAATTGAAATTTGAAGTTTTTAAGAGGTAATTTTATGTATTTGTCAAGATTAGAACTAAAAAATTTTAGAAATTACAAAAAATTGAAATTAAAATTATCTTCTGGTATTAACATTTTTATCGGAGATAATGCCCAAGGAAAAACCAATGTTCTAGAAAGTATTTATGTACTTGCTCTTACAAAATCTTCACGTTTTGGTGCAGAAAATAACTTGATTCAGCAAGGATGCGATGAGGGAAGTATTTCTGGGGTGTTATGTGATTCAAGTAAAAGGAAGGAATTAAAGGTTTGTCTATCGAAAAATAGTAAAAAAGTTTTTCTTAATGACAAGAATGTTTCCAGAATTTCGGATTATATCTTTCATATGAAAGTGATTTTGTTTGGACCTGATGATCTAGATGTTATCAAAGGAAATCCACAAAATCGAAGAGATTTTATGAATATTCAAATCAGTCAGTTATATGAACCTTATGTTCATTATGTAAATGAATATAATAAGATATTGAAAAACAGAAATGAATATCTGAAATTATTAAACTTGAATCAGTATTCCGATCCTCGATATTTGGAGATTTTAGATGAAAAACTAATTGATCGGGCAGTAAAAATTTATCAATATCGGAAAATGTATTTTGATTTCATTTCCTCGAAAATTGGTGATCTTTTTGAAAAGATTTCAGGGAATCATCGTCTTACTGTTCAATTAGAAAATAATCTAGATATTGTAGAGTATCGGGAGGAAGAAATCAGAGATAAGTTTTCCAAGAAATTGAAGGATGGTCGCAAAAAAGAAATATTACAGGGTACCTCGTTGTATGGTCCTCATAGAGATGATTTTCGATTTTTTTTGGATGATGATCCGATGAAAATATTTTCTTCTCAGGGGCAACAGAGGATGGCTGTGATTTGTTTTAAGTTAACAGAAATTCAATTATTTTATGAAACAGTTCACACGAATCCTATCCTATTATTGGATGATATATTTAGTGAATTAGATGTAAAAAGAAGAAATCAGTTAATTCGATATTTACCAAAAGATGTGCAGATTATTATTACTACAACTGATTTGAAAAATATAAAGAAAAGTATTATTGAAAAATCGAAGATATTCGTTGTAGAGAATGGAACAATTGAAGAAAAGGTGGAATAATTATGGACGTAGAAGAAAAAGTAACAAGTCATTATGATGCTTCTGATATTCAAGTTTTAGAAGGGTTAGAGGCTGTTAGAAAAAGACCAGGTATGTACATAGGTACTACGGATGTAAAAGGACTTCATCATTTGGTTTGGGAGATTGTGGATAACGCCATTGACGAAGCTTTAGCAGGTTATTGTAAGAATATTGAAGTAGTAATTAATAAGGATAATTCTATTACGGTCAAGGATGATGGAAGAGGAATACCGACTGATGTGCATCCAAAAACGGGAATTTCTACAGTAGAAACGGTATATACTGTGTTACATGCTGGAGGAAAATTTGGTGGGGGCGGATATAAAGTATCTGGTGGTCTCCATGGTGTTGGTGCGAGTGTCGTAAATGCTTTATCTAAATGGGTAGAAGTTCTTGTATATAAAGATTCGAAGATATATAAAATTCGTTTTGAAGATGGAGGACATACGGTAGAAGCGTTACATGTGGTTGGAGAATGTTCTTCTGATCGAACTGGTACTACTGTTTCTTTTAAACCGGATCCAGAAATTTTTGATACGGATATTTATGATTATGAAACATTGAAGACGAGAATTCGAGAATTGGCTTTTTTGAATAGAGGGTTGTCGCTAAATATTAGAGATGATCGTGATTTAGAAGATACCACTGGTGAAACCTTTATGTATGAAGGTGGAATTAGTGAATATGTCCGCTTTATTAATCAGGAAAAAACCCCGATTCATGAAGATATTATTCATTTAAGTGGGGAAAAAGACGGGGTCTTTTTTGAAGTTGCTATGCAGTATAATACTTCTTATAATGCAAATATCTATTCGTTTGTGAATAACATCAATACGCATGATGGAGGAACGCATGAAGATGGTGTAAAGCGTGCGTTGACTAGGGTAATTAATAATTATGCGCGAAAAGCAAATATTTTAAAAGATAAAGATGAAAGTCTTCGTGATGATGATGTGAAGGAAGGGCTTACGATGATTATTTCTTGTAAGCATCCCAATCCACAATTTGAAGGTCAAACGAAGGGGCGTCTTGGTAATTCTGAGGTAAAGAATTTAGCGGATAGTGTATTTGCGGAAGGATTTGAAAGATTTTTGTTGGAAAATCCGGAAGAAGCGAGAACTATTATTGGAAAAGCTATTTTAGCTAGAAATGCCCGAATGGCTGCGAAAAAAGCAAGGGAGGCTACGAGAAAGAGTGATTTAGCTACTACGAATTTCTTTGGTAAGTTATCGGATTGTAAGAGTAAAGATCCTACAATATCAGAGATTTTTATCGTCGAGGGAGATAGTGCAGGAGGTTCTGCTAAAAAGGGTAGAGACTCTATGACACAGGCTATTTTACCTTTAAGAGGAAAGATTTTAAATGTTGAAAAAGCACGATTAGATAGGGCACTTGGTAATGAGGAAATCAAAACGATTATTACTGCTTTTGGTACCGGAATTGGTGATTATTTTGATTTATCGAAATTGAGATACGATAAGATTATTATTATGACCGATGCCGATGTCGATGGTTCTCATATTCGTGTATTGTTATTGACGTTGTTTTATCGCTTTTTCCGACCAATTGTAGAGGCTGGTCACGTGTATGCGGCACAACCACCACTCTTTAGAATTATGCATGGAAAAACGAGAAAATATGTGTTGAATGAAGATGAATTAGCAGCTTACATTAATTCTTTACCTGAAAATATTCGTTCGAGAGCGGAAATCGCCCGTATGAAAGGTTTAGGAGAAATGGATGCTGAGGAATTAAATGAGACGACCATGGATATTGAGAAGCGTGTATTGAGAAAAATTACAGTAGAGGATTGTGTTGCTGCCGATGCAATTTTTGAAAAACTTATGGGGGATGAGGTAGATCCTAGAAGAAGATTTATTGAAGAAAATGCATGGAATGTACAAAATCTAGATATTTAGGATGGTGAATTATGGATAACAATGAAGATTTAAATGAATTATTGAATCGTGCTTCCTTAGATAAAGGGGAAGAGGACTTAGAAGAAAATCTTGGTGATCATTCTTCGAACGAAGAAATGAGTGACGCAGATAAATATACGTTGAATAATAGTAATTTTAGTGGCTATTTTCATGAAAGAGATCGTCTTGATCATAATAATATTGTCGATGAGGTAAAAACTTCTTTTATGGAATATTCCATGAGTGTAATTAAGTCACGTGCTTTACCTGATTTACGGGATGGGTTGAAGCCCGTACATCGTCGTATTTTATGGTCTATGTATGAATCTGGATATACGCCGGATAAGCCTCATAGAAAGTGTGCTACTACGGTAGGATACGTTATGGGTCATTATCATCCACATGGTGATTCTTCTATTTATGAAGCGATGGTTCGTTTAGCACAAGATTTTAATCAAAGATATATGCTAATTGATGGGCATGGAAATTTTGGTAATATTGAAGGTGATGGTGCTGCGGCTATGCGTTATACCGAGTCTAGGTTAGCCAAAATTTCTTTGGAATTATTGAGAGATATTAATAAAGATACGGTTGATATGGATGATAACTTCGATGTTACAATGAAAGAACCAGTTGTTCTTCCATCTAGATTTCCGAATCTTCTTGTCAATGGTTCGATGGGAATTGCTGTAGGAATGGCTACGAATATTCCTCCTCATAATTTATCTGAAGTTATCGATGGTTGCATTGCTTATATTGATAATCCTGAGATTGATACATTAGGTTTGATGGAGTATATTAAGGGACCTGATTTCCCAACAGGTGGTATTATTCTTGGAAATTCAGGAATTAAGAAAGCGTATGAGACTGGTAGAGGTAGTATTACAATCCGTAGTAAAGCGACGATTGAGGATGTAGGAAGCCATAGTAATATCATTATTGATGAGGTACCTTATGGTGTAAATACTATGGAATTAAAGAATAAGGTTGCCGAATTAGTTCATACAAAGGCAATTGAGGGAATTGCAGATTATCATACAGATTTAAAGGATGGCGTAAAAATAACGATTACGTTGAAGAAAGATGCTAACCCTCAAGTGGTATTGAATAACTTATATAAACATACGAATTTTCAAGTTAATTATGGAATTATCTTCTTAGTATTGGATGGACAAACACCAAAAACGTTAGGTTTAAAAGATATCATTGCCAAGTATATTGAACATCAAAAAGAAGTGATTGTTCGTCGTACAAGATATGATTTAGGAAAGGCCGAAGAACGGGTTCATATTCTTGAAGGATTGCAGATTGCCCTTGATAATATCGACGAAGTAGTTCGAATTATACGTGCTGCTGAGAGTGATGAAGAGGCTAGAGATCATTTAATATCAAGATTTGGTCTTGATGAGATTCAGGCGAATAATATTCTTGAGATGAGATTACGTCGTTTAACCGGTTTAGAGCGTGGAAAAGTCGAAAGCGAGTTAAATGACTTGGTAATCAAAATTGCCGATTATAAAGACATTTTAGCTACGCCACAGAGAGTGTTAAATATCATAAAAGAGGAAATGTTAGAAATCAAGAAAAAATATGGAGATGATCGTCGTACTAAAATTGATATGACAGCTGTGGATTTCATTGAAGATGAGTCTCTAATTCCTGTGGAAAACATATTGATTACTCTTACAAATAAAGGTTATGTTAAACGGATGCCAGTCAGTGAATATCGTACTCAGAATCGTGGTGGAGTCGGTATCAAAGGAATGGCTACCAATGAAGAAGATTTTGTGGAAAAAATGATCAATATGCAAACTCATGATTATATCTTATTCTTTAGTAATAAAGGTAAAATTTATCGTATGAAAGGTTACGAGGTTCCAGAATTTAGCAGGCAAAGTAAAGGACTGCCAATTATTAATCTCTTACCTGTGGAAAAAGAAGAAAGTATCAATTCCATTGTATCGTTGAATGCTAGTGAAAGTGAGTATAAATACTTATTCTTTATAACGAGAAATGGTCTTGTAAAGCGTACCAATCTTGAAGAATTTGAAAATATCCGATCTGGTGGAAAGATAGCAATTTCATTAAAAGATGATGATGAGTTAATATCCGTAAGAAAAACGACTGGTAATAACGAAATTATTATTGGTGCATCGAATGGTAGAATGGTTCGATTTAATGAAAGTGAAGTACGTATTATGGGGCGAACTGCTTCTGGTGTGCGTGGTATTGATTTAGGATCTTCAAAGGTTGTTGGTGGCGAAGTAATTGTTGATAATGAGCAAGTATTAATTGTAACTGAAAATGGATATGGAAAGAAAACTCCAATTGAAGATTACAGATTAACGCATCGTGGAAGTAAAGGTGTGAAAGCTTTAAATGTTACGGAAAAGAATGGTATGTTAGTTTCGTTGAAAGCAGTTACTGGACAAGAAGATTTAGTTATTATTACTGATAGTGGTATTATCATGAGAATGTCTATGGATCAAATTTCTACGTTAGGAAGAGCAACGCAAGGTGTGAGATTAATTAAATTAAAAGAAGATCAAAAAGTTGCTACCGTTGCTACGATTTTAAAAGAAGAGGATGATAATGAATCTAATATAGACGTAGATTTAGATTCGAATTCGGACGGTGTGATTCATGATGAGAATTCTAATGAAGAAGCAGTTCAGGAAGAGTTTGATGTATAAAAGAGTAGGAATTTCCTATTCTTTTTTTTAATTAGTTATGAACAAATATGTTTCACGTGAAACATTGATTTTTTTATAAAAATTATTTCCCGGGAAATAATTTTTATATTAAAAAAAAATATCAACTTCTTTTTTTATCTTTTTCTTTTTTTTAATTTATAAAAAAAATATTTCCTGGGAAATATTTTTTACTTTTTTCACAGTTTTTATCCAATGTTTCATGTGGAACATTAAAAAAATTCCACAAAAAAAGTGGGAAATACAAAAAAATGATGATTTAATATAAATACATAAATTTATATAAATCAGAAATAGAAAAATAAAATTTAGAATTAATTTTAAATATTCAGCTTTTACAGGCAACAGAATTAAATTTTTATAATTTTAGAAATATTGCACAATTTTGAATTTATGTTTCACGTGAAACATACCAATTAATCGAAATTAAAATGGATTCAATAAAAAAATTATACCTTCAAATTAATTTTATGATGCTTTGGAGTTAATTTCTAATATTACAATTGAAAAAAATTATTTCCCGGGAAATAATTTTTGCTTTTTTTCACAATTTTATCTAATGTTTCACGTGAAGCATTATTTTTATTATTCTCACATTTTATTCTATTGTTAAATTTAATTTTATTAATTATTAACTATTAACTTTATGGTATCTTTTATGTAATTTTTTATAATTCATAAAATATTTAGAAAAAATTAATTTTCGTTAAGAAAATTTTTTTCACATTTTCTTTTTGATGTTTCACGTGAAACATTGTTTAATATTATAAATAAATTTATTATCAAATTTAATCTTTTCGTTACTAAAATTTGTATTATTTATTTTTTTATATAAAATTTTTTTATGTTGGAATAAAATATTGTTAGAAAATTATTTCCCGGGAAATAATTTTTAATTTTTTCACAATTTTATCTAATGTTTCACGTGAAACATATATAAAAGAGTATGAAATGTTTGCTTTTTACTTGTTTTTGTAATAAAATGGAATCGTGCAATAAATATTGATGGAACCAGGTCAGAACCGGAAGGTAGCAGCCTTAACATTTAATATTTATGTGCACTTTTTTTATGAAAGAGTTGATAATATGTACGAAAAATTTATGCTTGAGGCCATTCAAGAGGCAAAAATTGCTTTTTCAGAGGGAGAAATTCCAATTGGAGCAGTTTTAGTCTATGATCAAAAAGTTATTTCTAGAGGTCATAATACGCGAATTCAGGATTCTTCAGTTTTAGGGCATGCAGAGATGAATGTTTTGAAAAATATTGCAAAAAAAACGGGAAATTGGCGATTAAATGAGTGTGATTTGTATGTGACGATGATTCCTTGTCCAATGTGCGCGAGCGCTATCAATCAGGCTAGAATTAGGCGTGTTATATGTGGTACTATTCCCAATGATACAAATTACTCTCAATTAATTGAAATTTTATCTGATCATAAATATGGAAATCCAGTTGAAATACTTACTGGAGTTTTAGAAGATGAATGTTCTGAATTATTAAAAAAATTTTTTCAAAAAAAGAGGACCTAATTCTACGTTTTTCTTTTTTTATGGTATAATATTTATAGTTTTGGAGGTGAGATATGTCTTATCAAACTTTTTATAGGAAATATAGACCTATGGATTTAGAAAATGTCGCTGGACAAGCATCTATTGTGAAAATTATTAAAAACTCTCTAAAACTAGATCGTGTGAGCCATGCATATTTGTTTTGTGGTCCTCGAGGAACCGGAAAAACGACAATGGCGAAGATTTTAGCAAAAAATGTGAATTGTTTGGATTTACATGATGGAGAAGCTTGTGGAAAATGTAAAAATTGTTTAGCTATCTTAAATGGAAACTGTCCAGATATCATTGAAATAGATGCTGCCTCTAACAACAGTGTCGATGAAATTCGTGAAATTAAAAATAAAATTTCTTTAGTTCCTAGTGAATTGAAGTATAAAGTATATATTATCGATGAGGTTCATATGTTATCTATTGGAGCATTTAATGCTTTGTTGAAAACATTGGAAGAACCTCCAGAACATGTGATTTTTATATTGGCAACGACAGATCTTCATAAAGTTCCTGTAACGGTGGTTTCTCGGTGTCAATGTTTAGATTTTCATCGAATTCGTGAAAATGAAATTGTAAGACGACTAGAAACAATTGTAAATAATGAAAATATTAAAGTTGATGCGGAAGTTTTGAATAGTATTGCCAATTTATCGGATGGTGGTTTGAGAGATGCAATTGGTATGCTCGATAAAGTGGTTTCTTATTCTGATTCTATCGTTTCTATTGAAGATTTTGAAGAATTGAATGGAATTGTTTCTATTGAACGAAAAAAGGAGTTTTTGAAAATTATAGAAAGTTCCAATATAAAAGAATTTATTGAGTTTACGGATGATATATATAATAAAGGAAAAGATTTAGCTATTTTTTGCCAAGATTTGATGATTTTATGCAGAAATTTGATTGTTGATTATTATACATATCAAAAATGTGACTTTGATGTTGATTTTTTACTCCAATTTGTTGATAAGTTGAATGATTTATGTACTGCTATTAGGGACTCCAGTAATGTTCGTATTACTTTTGAAACGAAAATTTTATCATTTTTGCGGAGTTTAAACCAAAAATCCACAGTTCCTGTGGAAAAAACAGTTTTGAATACGAATATCAAAGAAGATAAAGGTTACTTGGATTCGCAAAAAGACATGAATAGTCTTGAAAACTTTAAAAATATTGTGGAAAAAGTGAGTTTAGAGGTAGCAGTTGAAGAAAAAGAACCGGAAAAAGTCGAGGAGGTTGTGAACTACAATAGCAGTGATAATTTAGCACAAAATATGGAACGGAATTCTATTATTGTTAACAATTGCTTTTTCGGTGCGTCTAAGAATGATTTAAATACTGTTAAATCGATGTGGAATCGTTTGAATGATTTTGCGCTAGATAGCCAATTAGGGGCTGCTGCCTGTTATTTATCTGATGCAGTAGTACGGGCTGCGAGTGATAAAGCTATCATTCTCACATTTGATTATGAATCAGTTGTTACAAGGGCTTTTGGAATGCATGATCCTATTTCAAAAGTTATTGAGAAGATATTAAATCATAAATATGATGTTGCTTATTTGACATCTGAACAATGGGAAAAGGAACGTGCAAAATATATTGAAAATAAGAATCAGGGTATTCCTTATGTCTATCGTGATTTGTCAGAATTAGAATCGCCTCCCCAAAATATAGATGTTATTTCTCAAGAGAAAGAAAGAACAGAAGAATCTATTACGGATGAGGCAATTAAATTATTTGGTGAAAATATTGTAAGTATTAATGAGGGAGGAATATAAAATGAATATACAAGCATTAATGAAACAAGCACAAAGTATCCAAAAGGATATGATGAAAGCAAAGGATGAAATTGATAAAACTGTTTTTGTAGGAAAAAACGGAATTGTTGAAGTCGAAGTGAAAGGAACCAAGGAAGTAACAAAAGTAAATATTGATTCGTCAGATTTTTCCGTAGATGATATTGAGATGTTACAAGATATGATTATGCTTGCCTTAAACGATGCTTTTAAGCAAGTAGATGAGTTAACTGAGCAAAAATTAGGAAAATATGCAAACGGAATGCCAGGTTTATTTTAATGTATCCGGATAGTTTTGATAGTTTAATTGAATGTTTTCGATTTTTTCCGGGAATTGGAGAAAAGACAGCGGAGCGTTTGGCTTTTTCGATTCTCGATATGCCGGAAGAGAGAGCAGAATATTTTATTGAAAGTATAAAAAGAGCAAAAGAAAATATTCATGCATGTCCAGTTTGTAACTCATTGACTGATCAAAAAGAATGTAACATATGTTCTAGTGACCAAAGAGATTCTTCTTTGCTATGTGTTGTAGAAGATACAAAATCTGTATTTCTTTTTGAAAAACTTGGTTTATATAAAGGAAAATATCACGTAATTCATGGATTGATCTCTCCTAAAGATGGTGTGAATCCTGAAGATATTGGATTAGGAAAGTTAATTGATCGAATTAAGAATTCGCAATTTAAAGAAATTATTCTTGCTTTTAAACCTAGTATTGAAGGGGAAACTACATCCCTTTATATTAAAAGAATTTTAGGAGATATGGATATAAAGATTTCAAAAATTGCCAGTGGTATACCGATTGGTGCTGATATGGAATATATTGATGCTATGACCCTTGAAAGAGCTCTTATGGATCGAAAAAATATTGAATAAAAATCATTATTGCCCATAATTTTTAATAGGGTGATATGATGAAAAAAATACTTTCATTTTGTAAGAAGATTGTATTGAGTTTCTTTATATTGTATGGTTTCAACATGATTGCGGGAAATTTTAATATTATCATACCTATTAATTTTGTGACTGTGATAGGAGTTTCTCTGTTGGGATTTCCTGCTCTTTTCTCTTTTGTTTTGTTATATATTCTGATTCAATGAAATGTGGTGAAGAAATGATTGATGCTTTTAAAGAAGAGCAACCTTATTTTGTAGAGAATATTGAAAAGTTAGTTCATCAAGGTAGAATTTCACATGCCTATTTGATTGAAACAAGAAATTATGAAAAAAGTTCTGAATTAGTTCTTGCTTTTGCCAAATATCTTTATTGTAATCATCATGTTACGGATAAGCAAAAGTGTGATTCTTGTCATTTATGTTCTTTCATTGATGAGGATACTAATTCTGATTTGATTCAAATTTATCCTGATGGAACGGAAATCAAAAAGAAACAAATTGCGGATTTAAAGGAAAAATTCATGACAAAATCTTTATCCGAGGGATTTTCGCGAATTTATATTATTTATGAGGCTGATAAATTAAATAAGTATGCGGCGAATGCCTTATTAAAGTTTTTAGAAGAACCAGAGGAACAGATTATTGGGATTTTGGTAACTTCTAATCGTTATCAGGTAATGGAAACCTTGCGTAGTCGCTGTCAGATTTTTTCTTTTATCAACCATTCTGTGGATATTTCTTTTGAAAATTATGAATTAACAACCGCTATCATTCGTTGTTTAGAAGAACATCGGTGTGGAGCTATTGCTTATTTGCCTGAAGTGTTGGACAAGCAATATCTTGGTAGAAATCAATGGGTACAGATTTTAACAGAAATTCAATATATTTATGAACAGTCTTTGCGGAAATTAGATGGTGGTATGTATTCTGAGTCTATAGAATCGATTTTACAATTTGTTTTAAGTTATAATAATGAGTTTTCTTTGTTACACAAACTAGAAGTAATTCACGAGGAACTTCGAAAGTTAACATATAATTTAAATGTAAATCTCATGTTGGATGACTTTATTATATGTTTTAATAAATGATAGATAGGTGGTGTTATCATGATTCAAACCGTTTCCGTTTGTTTTAAAAAAAATGGGAAGAGTTATTTTTTTGATTCTAATGGTTTTGATATAAAAGCAAATCAACAGGTGATTGTCGAAACGGAAAAGGGATTACAATATGGACAAGTTGTTTTTCTTAAAGAATGTGATGAAAGTGATTTAGGAATGCCTTTAAAAAAAGTGATTCGTATTGCTGATGATGAGGACTTAAAACAGCATGAGAAAAATTTAGAAGATGCGAAAGGCGCCTTGGAGACAGCTAAGAAGAAAGTGCAAGAACTAAATTTAAAGATGCGAATGATTGATGCAAGTTTTACTTTTGATCGGACACAATTGTTGTTTAATTTTTTGGCTGATGAACGTATTGATTTTCGTGAACTTGCGAAGAAACTTGCGCAAATTTATCATACTCGTATTGAATTAAGACAAATTGGAGTTCGAGATAAAGCCAAAGAAATTGGAGGCTTGGGTCCATGTGGTTTATTTTTGTGTTGTAGTACTTTTTTAACTGATTTCAATAGTGTTTCAATTAATATGGCTAAAAATCAAATGTTAGCATTAAATCCTACAAAAATTAATGGTGTTTGTGGAAGACTATTATGTTGCTTAAAGTATGAGGATGATGTTTATACTGAACTAAAAAAAGATTTTCCTAAAATTGGTTCTATGTATGAAAAGGGAGATATTTCTGGGAAAATTGTGTCTCTAAATATCTTTAAAAAAACAGCGCTCGTTGAGGTTAAAAATCATATGCAAGTTGAGGTCGAATTGGAAGATGGAAGTATTAAATGATTTAGTAAATTATCGTGGTTTAAAGATCTATCAAAATACGGACTGGTTTTTATTTTCTTTGGATTCTATCTTATTGCCGAACTTTGTTACGTTAAATAAGAATATTCAAACCGTTTTAGATTTAGGTACAGGAAATGCTCCCATTCCTCTTGTTTTATCTACCAAAACAAAAGCTCAGATTATTGGAGTAGAGATTCAGAAGGATGTCTATGAACTTGCGAAAAAGACTATAGAATATAATCATTTAGAAAATCAAATTGAATTATTAAATATGGATATGCGTGATTTAAAAAAACAATTTGTTGGTGATTCGATTGATGTGATTACTTGTAATCCGCCTTATTTCAAAGTAGATGATATGAGTAATTTAAATGAAGATTTTCATAAAGTAGTTGCTCGTCATGAGGTAAAAGTTCAGTTAGAAGACATTCTCAGTATTTCGAAATATTTATTAAAAAATAATGGAATTCTTGCTATGATTCATCGTACTGATCGTTTATTGGACATCCTTCGTTGCTGTAATCAGTTTGGCATGGAAGTAAAAAAAATTCGATTTGTATATCCTAAACAAGGAAGTGAATCTAATATGGTTTTAATTGAAGCTAGAAAAAACGGTGGTGTTGGATTAAAAGTTTTACCTCCTTTGTATGCTCATTTAGAAAATGGAGAATACACAGATGAAATTAAAAAAATGTTTTCTGATTCCTAATCATGATTGCGAAAAAATCATAATTATTGTAGAATATAGAAAATTTTTTATTTTGCGTGGAAGGCGATGATGAGATGTTTCGACAAAAAAGTTATGAGAAGGAACAAGATCCTTGTTTATATTTGATTCCAACTCCTGTTGGTAATTTAGATGATATTACGTTGCGATCTATCGACGTCTTGAAAAAAGTAGATTTTTTACTTTGTGAAGATACGCGTGTTACATCTGAATTGCTTCATCGATTGGATATAAAAAAGAAATTGATTCATTGTGATGATCATAATGAAGATACAGTTAAAATTATGGTATCAGAAAAATTACGTGAAGGTCTCCAAATAGGCTTGGTGACGGATCGGGGAACTCCTATTATTAGTGATCCAGGGTATAAAGTTGTAGAGTATGTGACTCAATTAGGATTTTCTGTCATTAGTTTACCTGGAGCCACTGCTTTTGTTCCTGCTTTGACGATGTCGGGTATTTATCCTTCTCCGTTTCTCTTTTATGGTTTTTTGAATAGTCGTTCTTCCAAGAGAAAAAAAGAATTAGAACAAATGAAGAAATATCCGTTTACGATTATTTTTTACGAAGCACCTCATCGTATTGAGGAAACATTGCGTGATATCGATGAAGTTTTTGGTAATCGTCGCATTGCCTTATGTCGAGAAATTAGTAAAAAATATGAAGAAATTATTAGAGGAACTTTGGACGAAGTGATTCCTCTTTGTTCTGAACTTAAAGGAGAAATGGTCATTGTTGTCGAAGGAAATCACGAACAAGAAGATTATTCTTCCCTTTCTATTTTAGAACATATTCAACTCTATCTCGATGATGGTATGACTGAAAAAGAGGCTATCAAAAAAGTGGCTGTTGAACGAGGAATTTCCAAATCGGTCGTCTATAAAGAATATCATGTGCATCGCTAAATTATTTCCCGGGAAATAATTTTGATTCGTTTTTTAGTTATAATTACAAATATTTGATTCAAAAAGGAGATATGTTTTATGAAATTGATAGTTGGTCTTGGAAATCCAGGTAGTTCCTATGATAATACGAGACATAATGTTGGATTTCAAATTATTGATTTGTTTGCTTCAAAAAATCAGGTTTCTATTTCAAAAGAAAAATTCCGTGGACTTTATGGTGAATTGACCATTCGTGGAGAAAAGGTTATTTTATTGAAGCCACAGTCGTATATGAATTTAAGTGGCGAGGTGGTTCGTCAATATGTTGATTTTTTTAAGATTTCTATCTCCGATGTTTTAATTTTAAGCGATGATTTAGATCTTCCTCTTGGTTCTTTTCGTATCAAAAAGAAAGGGTCTAGTGGCGGACATAATGGATTGAAAAATATTGAACAGCATCTAGGAACTCAAGAATATTGTCGAATTAAAGTTGGAATTTCTAATAATAAAAATTTGGACACGAAGGATTATGTATTAGGTAAATTTTCGAAAGAAGAAAAGAAAATTTTTGATGAAGTAAAAGAAACGGTAATGAAGGTATTATTTGATTATTTTGTTTTATCTTTTGATAATCTTATGAATCAATATAATATAAAACAAAAGCAAGGAGAAGAAAGTCCAGATGTTAGATGAGTTATTTCAAATCAATGAAATAAATGGTATTGCGTTAGCTGGTTTAACAAACGAGCTTTTTTCTGTTTATACTTATCAATTATTTGAAAAGCAAGAGAAGTCTATTTTGATTGTAACAGCTTCTCTATACGAAGCGAATCAAATTTATGAGAGTTTAAGTAATTATGTTTCATCGATTTATTTATTTCCTATGGATGATTTTTTAACGAGTGAAGCGATTGCGATTAGCCCGGATTTAATGGTGATTCGTTTAGAAACATTGAATGCTTTGTTAAAGAATGGTAAGCAAATAGTCGTTACCAATTTAATGGGATATTTGCGATTTTTACCAACCAAAGATCTTTATCAAAAAAATCATCGTTTGATATCGCAAGATGATGAATTTGAACCAAAGAAATTAGTAGAATATTTGTATCAAATAGGTTATACAAAAGAATCTATTGTGACAAAGACAGGAGAGTTTTCGGTAAGAGGATTTGTCATTGATGTATTTCCGTTAGGCGAAGAGCATCCTGTTCGTTTTGAATTTTTTGGAGACACCATTGAATCAATTCGTTACTTTGATGAGGATACGCAAAAATCATTAGAAACTATTTCAAAAATTTTGATTCGTCCTTATAGTGAATTTTTATTAGAACATTCTGTCGATGAGGTAGAACGAAAACAAAAATATTTAAAAATGTATTCTTCTTCTATTTCTAACATTTTGGATTATCTTTCGAATCCTATTACCATTTATAAAGATATTTCTCAGCTTCAAAAGAGTTATGAACTTACGGTTCGTGAGATGATAGAGTATCGGAAAGAAAAAGATTCTTCCTTTGATGGAGATTATATGTTTTCATTGGAAGATATTCATCCTGAAAACTGTATTCATTATTTAACGGTAGATAATTTATTACAAGATTCCTCTATTAAAATCCATCGTTTTGATAGTAAGGAAATTACTCCTTTTAATGAGAATCTTGAATTGATTCAATCTTTTTTGAAGGATCAATTGTATATGAATCAAAGAGTATGGATTTGTTTAAAGAAACACCAGATTCGTCCTTTTACCCAATCTTTAGAAGTTCCTTATGTTTTAACAGATGAAAATCATTATATTCCGAACCAGGTAAATATTATTGAGAAAACAATCGGAAAAGGTTTTTTATTTGGAAATACAGTGGTTCTTTCTGATTCTGATTTGTTCCGCGTTTCTGTTCCAAAGAAGAAGTATAAAACGAAATTTAAATATGCCTCTAAGATTCGAGATTTAAATAAATTAAATATTGGAGACTATGTAGTACATCATGTTCATGGAATTGGAATTTATAATGGAATTCATACTTTAAAGCAAAATGACTTAGAAAAGGATTACTTAGAAGTTCTTTATGCTGGCAAAGATAAATTATATATTCCTGTCGAAAAAATCGACTTTATTAGTAAATACTCTGGTAATGAAGGGGTCGTACCAAAGATTAATAAATTAGGTGGTTCTGATTGGACCCGGGTGAAGGATAGAGTAAGAAATAAAGTCCATGATATTGCGGATAAATTGATTCATTTATATGCTGAAAGAGAAATGAAACGTGGCTTTGCTTTCAGTCCTGATGGTGAATTTCAGAAAACATTTGAAGAGTCTTTTGAATATGAAGAGACAAAAGATCAGTTGCTTGCGATTGATCAAATCAAAAAAGATATGGAATCTCCAGTACCGATGGATCGACTATTATGTGGAGATGTTGGTTACGGGAAAACGGAAGTTGCTTTTCGGGCAATGTTTAAAGCAGTAATGGATTCTAAGCAGGTATTGTATTTATGTCCGACGACGATTTTGTCTACGCAGCATTATAATAATGCTTTGACGCGTTTCCATGATTTTCCTATTCGAATTGCCTTATTGAATCGGTTTACTTCCACGAAGGAAAAGAATCGAATTATTGAGGGATTAAAGGATGGAACTGTCGATATTGTAATCGGAACGCATCGTTTGTTGAGTGATGATGTAAGACCGAAAGATTTAGGACTTTTTGTTATCGATGAAGAACAGCGGTTTGGTGTAGCTCATAAAGAAAAGATAAAGGAATATAAGAGTAATGTAGATGTTTTGACGTTGACGGCTACTCCTATTCCACGTACTTTGCAGATGTCTATGGTCGGAATTCGTAGTCTTTCTTTGATTGAAACTCCTCCGATTGATCGTTACCCTGTTCAAACGTATGTGATTGAAGATAATAATCAGATTATAAAAGATGCTATTTATAAAGAATTATCTCGAGATGGTCAAGTATTTTTACTATATAATCGGGTTGAAACCATTGAGAAAAAGGCCTTGGACCTTCATCAGTTGGTTCCCGAAGCGAAAATTATTTGTGCTCATGGACAACTTTCGAAAGAGGAACTTGAGGATCGAATGGACTCCTTTATTCATCATGAATATGATATTTTGTTATGTACGACGATTATTGAAACAGGAATCGATATTCCAAATGTAAATACCTTGATTGTTCTTAATGCAGACTGCTTTGGATTAAGCCAACTCTATCAAATTCGTGGACGTGTCGGACGCAGTAATAAGATTGCTTATGCTTACCTTATGTATCATCCTCAAAAGATGTTGTCCGATACTGCTGTTCAAAGATTGAACGCTATTAAAGATTTTACGGAATTAGGAAGTGGTTTTTCTATTGCGACGAGGGATTTATCCATTCGTGGTGCGGGAGATATTTTGGGTAGTGAACAGGCTGGTTTTATAGATACAGTTGGAATTGATTTGTATTTAAAGATTTTAAATGCAGAAGTGGAAAGGTTGAAGGGAATTTCTCCTAAAGAAGAAGAAATTGTGAATGAAAAACCTTTACTTAACGTGGCTACACATATTTCAGATCATTATACCGACGATGATAATTTAAAAATTGAAATTCATAAGAAAATTAACTCGATTGATTCTTACGAAAAATTGGTAGAGGTAAAATCGGAAATTGAAGATCGATTTGGAAAAATATCGGAAGATATGCTAATCTACATGTATGAAGAATGGTTTGAAAAAATGGCCAAAGTTTGGGAAATCGAAAAAGTTCTTAAAACAAGAAATATGTTGGAAATGGTATTCAGTGAAGCAATGACGGAACAATTAGATGGAGAAAAACTTTTTGTCGATGCCTTTAAAATTTCTCCTATGTTTCGATTTAAAATGAAGTCTCGTCAACTTTCGATTATTTTAGATTTGGTTCAATTAGAAAAACATTACATTTATTATCTTGTTGATTTGTTACAAATCCTTTCGAAGAAAAGAGAATCAGAATAAGTGAAAATTTCGTTCTTTAATGGAAAATGTTGTGTTCTTTGGTGTTTTCTTGAAACGAGTGTGTGCGTGTTTTTAATGATTATTTAACGATTATATAGAGTAGAGGTTAACCTTTCTCGCGGAAGTCATTATTATGATGATTTCCGTTTTTTATTGAAATCTATGGAAACAAATTATAAGAATGGAAGATAATCCAATAAAACACTACACTTTGAATAATATCAGAAATTCCTTTCTTCTGTTTCATGAAAACCAATTCTTGTAATTCAAGAAAAAGGGCGATTTTGTCGCTTAGAGACGAGATGAAGTAAAGTAAATGTGGGAAAAATTTTAAAGAAAATACAAGTTATATAATTAATTTGTATTTTTTTTACATT
>CANQHQ010000023.1 GCA_947623825.1 uncultured Bacilli bacterium | reverse complement strand
AACCGAACGTTCTAGCCAACTGAACTATCCCGCCATAATAAAATTGTAATCAACTGACCTACCGGGTATGAACCGAATGCTCTAGCCAGCTGAGCTATCTCGCCATAAAAATATGAGCAATATCATCATAGCATATTTACTTATATTTGACAACTATTTTTTTTATTTTTTTGATACCCACTCTTAGTATCTTCCACCTAAAAATATTTTATTCATCCTCTTATTTTTTTTCAAAAGAGAACAAAACAAAAGGCACAATAGAAGAATAAAAATGGTATTCAAGCCAACCACAAAATAATGAACTCCATCAAGAGAATCAAAAATCTTCGGCAAAAAAGACATAGCCCATGATTGAAGAATATAAATTCCCATTGTGTTTTGACCAATCAAAAGAAGCCCATCTTTTATCTTTTTACAAGACAAATCATAAAATAATATCTTGGACAAAGAAGCAACCATCACACTTCCTACAATACCAATCGTAAATCTATACCCCCCCCCCAATCAAAATCGAGACAGGATTAGAGCTGGAATCAAAAATAAAAAGAGGATTTCCGTAAATATAGGAACCACGATGATAAAAAGGGATGAGAAGAAGAAATAGAAGAAAACTTCCAGCAAAAACATACCCTTCTTTCTTTTCAAGCGAGAAATTCTTTTCTTGAGAAAAACGATGAAATAAATAACCGACTGTAAAAAAGAAATAAATAAATTTAATATTATTCAGTCCTAATAAATCAGGTGTCACAAAAAGAAGAACAAAAGAAAGAAGATAGATGGAAAGATGATCTTTACATAATTTACTCACAAAACCAACAGCAACACTAGAGAAGAAAATAGCCCATAGAAACCACAAGAAACTTAAAAGTGTGTTAAAAAGGGAAAGAGATTCTCCAAAAATAAATTTCATAATAAAATAGTAGAAAATAGAAGAAGCAACGGTAGGTAAAAGTAACGTCTTTATCTTCTGGAATACAATTTCTTTAAAACTATTTTTTTGGGTAGAATGATAGAATAAATATCCACTAATTAAAGCGAAAAGAGGCATATGAAAACTATAAATGATTTTAAAAACAGGATTTTCATAAAACAACTCGTTTTCTAAATATACATGACCACTTCCAAATTGGATACTATGCCCAAAAATAACAAAAATCATGGTCAACCCTTTCAGAATATCTAGAAATAAATTTCTCTCTTTTTTTACACTTCTCATAAAATACACCTTCACAAATGTTCCTGATTTTCTTACTTCTATTTTAGTTTACCACAAAGGAAAAAGAAAGAAAACGTAAAAATCCGTAATATAATAAAAAAGAGGTGAAACAATGAAACAAGAAAAAGTAAAAATTCATGGAATCTATCGTCACTATGGAGGAGATTATTACATCGTCGAAGGAATCGGAACTGATAGTGAAACTTTAGAAAAAAAAGTAATCTATCGTGCCCTTTACGGAGAAAATGAAGTATGGATTCGTCCCTACGACATGTTCATAGAAGAAGTAAACAAAAATGGACAAAAGTATCGCTTTGAATTACAAGAAATTCAAAGTAAAAGACAAAAGAAAAAGTAAACTTCACACTACTTCGAAGTTTACTTTTTTTACTACCCTACACTTAATTGATTTAAAATGACAGTCTTGGTATTGGCATCTTCTTTCCACTCTGTAGAAATACAATAATTATGTTCTTCTGTTAAATATTTTCCTAAATCGGATAGAACTTCTCCTTCATAAATAGGATTTCCTGCTGCCTTACAAGTCGAGCGATAGATTTTCATCACATAACCATCGATAGGTAATGTTTTCCTTTCATAATCCGTAAACTCTGTATTTCCTTGAAGAATTTGATCCATGTCCTTTTCCGCATTACACTTTACCTGTTTTCCCTCTTTATAACATCCATATCTTTCTATCACAAATGGAATCGAAGATGAGATAGGAATTTCAGAATTATCGTGTAAATCATCAAATTCAAAGTAATCCTCTCCTACCCGAGACCAAAGAAACGGAATATACGTTTCTTGATAATTCTTTTGAATTTTATAAGAAACAATTCTTCCATTTACAAAAATTTCATATTCATCATCTAAAGAAACTTCCTGAGGAACCCGATATCCACCACGACTAACAAAGATGACCAAAAATATAAGAAAAGCTACAAGGAAAAAATTACGGAGCGCTCTAAAAACTTTTTTTCTATTATCTCTTCGAATATCAGCATCCATATCAATGACTTCTTTTTCCACTCCTGCATACTCGCTTTGAAAATCACGCTCTTTCTTTCGATTATGATGAAAAATCATTTGCCTTACCTCCCCTTTAAAAAAACAAAACGAAACTCTATACACATTTTATTTTTTTACTTATAATATAAGTATAGTATATTTCATAGGAAAAAGGAAGAAGAAAAATGGAAGAAAAAGTAGAAAAAATAAAGAGCGATTTAAAACAACAATTATCAGAAAAACGATACATTCATTCCCTTGGTGTCATGCATAGAGCCCAAGAACTTGCCAAAATCTATCATTACGATGAAACGAAGGCGATGCTAACGGGCTTGGTACACGATATTGCCAAAGAGATGTCATCAGAAGAACTCATCGACTATGCCGAAAAAAATCAAATTCCTATCAAGGAAATAGAACAACAGAAACCGAATCTTCTTCATGGAAAAGTAGGTGCTCACCTAGCCAAGGAAAAGTACGGATTTTCAAAAGAAATGCAAGAAGCCATTGCGTATCATACGACAGGACGTGCCCATATGACCCTATTAGATAAAATCATCTATGTCGCCGATAAAACCGAAGAATCAAGAAAAGGAGACCTCGCAGCAATTCGACAACTTTCAGAAGAAAATTTGGATGTTGCCGTCAAATACTTTTTAACACTCTCCATTCAAAAAGCTTTAGAAAAAGATATTCCTTTTGATCCAGAAACAGTCAGTGCCAGAAATGATTTCATTCATGAAAAAAGTATCCGTTAAGATACTTTTTCTTTTTCTAATAATTGAATTAATTTTTCTTTTAAGTGAGCAATACTGGCACAACTCATAAAACAAATGACAGCATTGGGATGTTTTAAAAGTTTGTCTATAGTTTCCATAGAAATCATTTCTCCTTGAGGCAATCCATTTAAAATCAATTGAGAAGAAACCCCTGGGTAATCACTTGCCTTCTCCCGATTACATTCAATCTCTGTAAGATAAGCCTTATCAGCAACACGAAGAGCTTCTGAAAACTCTTTCGCAAAAGCTGCCGTTCTCGAATAAGTATTTGGTTTAAACAATACGACTAGCTCTTTATCTGGATATTTTTCACGAGCGGCTTCCAACGTGACTCGAATCTCGGTAGGATGATGGGCATAATCGTCAATCAAAACCACATTGCCTATAACCTCTTCTGCAAAACGTCGTTTCGCATTATGAAACGTCGAGAAAAGTTCTTCTATCTTTTCTTTTGAAATTCCCAATTGATGACATAAAGTAATACAAGCGAGCGCATTCAATACCATATGTTTTCCAAAAAGGGGAACATGAAACGTCCCAAAGAAATCACCATGAATGAATACATCAAACTGATTTCCTTCTTTCGAAGAAAGGACTTCTTTCGCCACAACATCATTTTTTTCATCGAATCCATAAAAAATAACTTCTTTTTCAAAATGAATTTTTCTTACATTTTCATTATCTCCACATGCAATGACTTTCTTTTGGGAACGATTTACAAAGGTTTGAAAAGTTTCAACAATATCATCGATATCCTTATAACATTCCGTGTGCTCTAACTCAATATTCGTAAGAATGGTATACGTCGGATGATAAGCCAAAAAATGTCGATTAAATTCATCTGATTCAATAACAAAATAGCGTTGATTCTTCTCGGCATGTCCCGTTCCATCTCCGATAAAATAATTACATCCAAGAGTCGCATGCATGACATGAGAAATCAAAGAACTCGTCGTTGTTTTTCCATGGGTTCCACAAACCGAAATCGTTTCAAATTGTTCTGTAAGAGACCCAATAATTTCATTATATGCCATAATAGAAAGCCCCAATTGTTTCATCCGAAGGATTTCCTTATGATCCTCCTGAAAAGCTTTCGAACACGTAACAATTGTATCCTTTGATGGTACAAAAGAATCATCCGAATAAATAGGAATATTTCTGGCATCTAGTCCTTCCTGCGTAAATTTCCAATCTTGAATATCGTCGTATCCCGAAACTTCATGACCCAAATCATGAAGAAGACACGCAAGGGTTGCCATCCCACTTCCTTTAATTCCTATACAGTAATATTTCACATTATCATCTTCTTCCTATTTCATTATACACTAGAAAAAAAAGAAAAAGAAGAGAATTTCTCTCTCTTCCAAAAAACAAATAACAAATTTTTCCTTTTTATCATCCTCTCTTATTTCATTTGTCTATTCAATTTACGTTTAATAAAGAATCAGAAGAGGATGATTTCACCATACTCATTCAAGTAACGATAAATGGATTAATACTTAAAAATTAACTTTACATTGACGGTAATATCTTCATCGCTAATTTCACTATCAAAGTTAAGACTCTCAATCATCGCAGAATACGCAACTTTTTTTTCTAACAATTCCGTCAAATAGCTAGAATAACATCTAGGAACGTAACCTAAATGATAATTAGTACCATCTTTTGCATAAATCACTTTAATGGCATTTGGATCAAATTCATTATTTAGTTCTAATTCTAATGTTAATTTATCGTTTACATCCAGTAAGTTTTCACATTTTTTTACATCTGCACAATATCGAGTACCAGCCACATCAAATTCAACTCTACTCGAATCAAACGCAGGAACAAATTCATAGTTGTCAGTTAATAATCTTCCTCGCGTAGCTTTCAAAATTTCAAGTTTCGAAGAATCTTTTCCTAAATTATATAAATTTAAAATTTCTAAATAATCTGCTCTACCTGCATTTGGTAATCTCGTTTCAATATTGGCAAACATTTCAGAACTTTTATACACTTTTTTTATATCTTCAAATCCAGGGAAAAATCGAAATCCTACTTTGAGGGCATCCTCTAACTCTGGATTTACATATCTAAAAGTATAAATATTGTTATCAAATTCCAAACTCCCGACTTTATATCGTTGTCTACTTTCAGGATGTTTCCAAATTAACCACATTTCATTTTTCATATTTTCACCCCATTTACTTTATCTCTAATAATCTATCTATTCGTTTCTTCAAGTACAGTATAATATATTCTTTATGTTTTTCAGTTAATAAATCATCTGGAATCTGATTCACTATATTATGAATTACCTTATCTGTTAGTTTTTTTAAATTTTTGATTTCACTTTGAACCATATCGTGGTATTTACTATTTAAATATTGAATCAACTCAAAATGTTTATATTGTTTCTTATGATCTTCTTTATATATGATGGTAGAACTCTTATTAATGTATGCATCAAAATCTTTTAACCCACTATAATATTTTTCAGCATAAGTCTCCTCTTTAAAATTCCTCAATAAACTGCATCCATTATCATATAATGGTGATATTTTATACTGATTCCCGATTCTTTCTATACCCCAATTTTCTTCATGTCTATCTTGTTCTCCTATTAAAGCATCAAAAACCATGATTTTTATAAAATCTTTAAATAAATGGATATCGATCTCATCTAATACTTTTTTAATGTTTGAAATAGTATAATATTGCGGTCTTTCATCACTATGAATATTTAAATAGGATACGGCATCCATATGTTCTGTATTTCCTATTTCTACAAATAAATAATTCAAGACTCCTAACACGCCATCATTGTCCTTTGCTAATTCAATTTTAGCACAATCGTAACCAAGAACTTTTGCTATTTCATAACTCATTTTTTCAGAGCATGCTTCACTGACTAAATATCCATCTCCTTGGTACTTAAAAAAGGCTTTTTTCCCTTCTTTATCAACGACAATTTTTTTTACTCTAGATCCCTTCATATTTGGGCTATTATTCAAAAATCGAAAGTCTCTATCGGGTGTTTTTACCGAATATTTACTCATCCGAATCACCTACTCTATATTGTTATCATAACACATTTTTGATACAAAGCATAGATACGTTTCGCTTATCTCTTCTCTTCCAAAAACAAATTAACGAACTCCCAATTTTTTTCGAAGTGTTTTGACTCCCTTTTGATAAAGACGATTGGCATATTGATAAGAAAATCCTAATTCTTCCCCTATTTCTTCAAAGAGTTTCGCTTTCCCATCTTCTAGACCCATTCTTAAAGAAACAATTTTTTGTTGAATCGAAGGAAGTTTTTCTAGTATTTCTAAAGCCTCTTCCGCCATCACATGATTCACGACTTCTTCCTCTACAAAACAAGAACCTGGCGTTTTTTCTTGATAAGTATTAGGAAAAAAATCAGAATCTCGATCATCATAATAATCAGAAAGAATACGATGATTTTCACTTTCTGTATACTCCTTATCTAAATAGGTAAAATTAATATCTCTCGCATACTCGTTAATCCATTCAAGCGTCCGAATGGTAGAAGCGGATAGTTTCATTTTTTCTTTCTTCTCTTCCAATGTCATTTTACAATGAGAAGTTGTAAGACTGAGACTTTCTTGATGATACAAAGAAACGGAATTCAAGCGATGAATTTTAGGAACAAATAATTGAAATCTAGAAGAAATCGATAGTGCATAAAAATGCCAACGTAAACGCGTGAGTAGAAAAGTAGAAAGTTTCATTCCCTTCGATGCATCATAGTTGGAAAGTTCTTCATAAACTAACAAATACCCTTCTTGAATTAAATCATCATAATCCAAAGATTCCGTAGTATATCCTTTCGCAATTTTAGAAATCAAGGGTAAAAATTGACGAACGGTTTCCCATTTTTCTTCTTCTGTAGATAAACATTCCATCGGATGCCACCCCCAAAACGCACCTATTATAACATAAAACAGAAAAAAGAGAAAGAACTATTTTGTATCCTTCTCTTTCGTAATCACAAATGATACGCCTGTTTTGGTATGGTTTTTTACACGAATATCGTAATGCATATAACTCAAAGTCTTTTTCACAATCGATAGACCTAATCCAAATTCCCCTTTCACACCTTTTCGAAAAGGAATGAAAATGGCTTCTAATAAGTCAGAAGAAATATTCGGTCCATCATTATAAAAAATGATTTGATTTCTCTTGATGGTCACGCGAATCTCTTTTTCAGCATAACGAATAAAATTATTAAGAAGATTATCAATGACCGTTTCCCAAGAGTCTACGGTTCCGTAAAACTTTCCATTTGCCAAAACATTTACTTTCATTTCTAAATCTTTATTATAATACTTAAATTTTTCGATGGAAGCATCTAAGATTCGTTTGATATCTACCTCTTCCATCTGTATCAAATTCATTTCTCGAATATAGTCTAATTTGTTTAGGTAAAGTAAGGAGTGTACCTTATTTTCTAGTTTTAAGGCTTGATCTTTTATAATAGGGAGAGCTGTCTTGGTATCTTCTACTTCATCTTCGACAGCCTCAATATATGATTTTATGACAGTAAGGGGAGTTTTAAAATCATGAGAAATGTTCTGATACATTTGATTTCGATACTCTTCTTGATTTTTTAAACTAAGACGCATATCTTCAATCGCAAGTTCTAGGGAGTGAATTTCATCCTGCATCGAATCATCGATAGAATGATCATACTTGTCATCGTCGATATGGTCGATTTTCTTTTTGAGTCTCTCAATCCTACGTACGACAAGTGTAGACCACAAAACGAGGAGGAGAGAAACGACCAACATAGTGACAAAAACGATAGGAAAAACACTATGAAGCGAATCTTCTCTTGCTTCTTTAATATAGGAGTCGTTGGTTAAAGCAACTCGTTTTACTTGATCGGTTTCACTTGTATAATAATAATAGACGTGAGCCTTATAATAAAATTTACCATACTTCGCAGTAAAGTAATTAATGAGGCGATAGACATCAGCATGTTTGACAATGGAGTTAAGGTTGTCACTTACCGATATCATGTCTTCATACATATAAATATAAACGATTTCATCAGAGATGGGGTTCTCTTCGATATCGTCAGAAACTAACTCCAATGGTTGTTTCAAATAATTGTATAAATTCTTTTCGTAGACAGGTAACAAATTTCTTGGAAGGAGTACTCCAAGAGATAAGAGAATAATCGCTCCCGATAAGACAACAATGAGAATGAGTTGATGAAACAACTTTCCTCGTACATATCTTTTCATAATAAACGATACCCATACCCATACACAGTCGAAATATTGAGTTTCGGCATTTTCTTTCGAAGTCGACGAACCAAATCATCTACGACACGGTCACTTCCGAAATAATCTTCTCCCCATACAAGATTCAAAATCTCTTCTCGGGAAAATGTTTTATTTCGATGATTTAAGAATAAAACAAGTAAATCAAATTCAAGCGTGGTTAGTTTGATTTCTTTTTCTTTATAACTGACCGTTCTTCTTCCGACATCGACCAAATAGGCATTTTCATAATAAATTTTATTAGCATCATTTTCGCGATAGACTCTCTTAATGATGTTATTTACCCTTAAAACGAGTTCTTTCGGTGAATAAGGTTTTGTCACATAATCGTCACTACCCATTTCTAAACCGATAATTTTATCTAAATCCTGATCACGAGCGGAAGTAAAGATGACAGGCGTGGTTGTATCTTGCTTCCGAATTTCTTTAATAATATCGTAACCATTCACATCATCTCCAAGCATAATATCAAGAATCCACAAATGACAAGGATTCCCTATATAAGAAAGGGCATCCCTTCCCTTCGCAAAACAGACAACCTGATATCCTGCCTTTTCGAGATAAGTTTTCATTAGATTGGATAAATCCATCTCATCTTCTACAAAACAAATTGTATACATAACATCACCACTGGAATTAGTATAACACTATTTTCTTTCTTTTTCTACTTACGACCAACTCCTTTCATTGATTCATTTTATGTAGGAGTAATGTTTATCATTATAATCTTATTACTTTATTTGAATTCTAATCGATACCTATCACCTTCCTTTCATGATACCAGTATAAAAAACAAATATAGTCAAAATACAAAAAGAATATGGGAAATTATGGGAAAGAAAAAAGAATCCTTTCGATTCTTTTATATCAATAAATATTGGGGTTCTCTCTAATAGTAGAGATATACATCTACACTTACATTCGCTTGTCCACGTACATTCGCCCAATCTTTTTCGGATTGTTCCACTCCTCTTCTCGCCGTTTGGACACTCAAGGCTCCCGTCGAAGCATTATAAGAAAGGCTAGGACCCTGATTTACTAAATCTCCTACCTGATTCCAATATCCAGTCTTAAGAGAAATTCCTGTCACAATCATACCAAAATTATTATTCGAAAAGAAGGAATAACCAGGATATGACGTAAGGGAATAAGAACAACTACTCGAACAAGAACCAAGTTTCACACGTCGAATTTCAGTTCGATTCACTCCGTCCGTATGTCCTTGTTGATACCCTGCTTCATAAACCGCACTACTATCTAAGGTTCCTCCACTATAATATCCCGCCGGTACTTCAAAAGTTGTACTCGTCGTTGGTTTCCAATTGAGTTTTTCTCGGTTTGGCATCGTTCCTGTTACTTTCGTTCCATTCACCCAAGCAGTCTCGCCCTTTAAAATATCTCCTTCTCCAGCGTTCGCACTGGTATTCGCTTTTAAAGTCGTAGCGGTAATCACTCCGGTTCCATCATGATATCCCTTCGAAATGGTATAACTTTTTCCTGGATCTAGACTTTGTTTGACACTTCCGTTATTTGTCATTGTTCCTTTTACTAACTTTCCACTGACCCAGGCTGTTTTCCCATCTAAGATATCTTCCGATCCTGCTGTCGCATTTGTATTGGAAGCAAGAGAAGAGGCGCTAACCGTTCCCGTTCCGTCATGATATCCTTTTGGGATCGTATAACTATCTCCTGGTTTCAACGTTTCTTTCACTCCCTGATAGTTCTTCATTGCTCCTGTCACTTTTTTTCCATTGACCCACGCCTCTGTTCCAGTTAAAATCTCCTCTGCTTTTGCTGTTCCTGGTGTTCCGCTCGTTAAAGCCGTTGGCGTACAAGCACGGAGTGTTTGATTCGTCACCATACTTATACTTTTTAAATTCTTTTGCGTCACAGATTTAAATTCATTTTCTCTTTCACTATAGGCATATTCTACTTGAGACACTTCTTCACAAAAAAGAGGAATTGGTTCTGACTCATGAATCATCTTACCCGTCTCATCATAACAGTTCAAATCATATTCATAACGATATCCATCACTGTTTTTCTTTCTTAAAATCACACTTCCACTACAAGAAATACCATCTTCTTCTAATAATTTTTCATCGATTAATGCTTGATAAGGAACATCGAAGCAAGAAGCAGTTCCATTACGAAACGCTTCTTGGTAATTTTTTGTATACTTTTTCACTGCTTTATGAACTGCTTGTTCATGCATTTGATACTTTTCCTGAGAAGAAGAGGGTATAGAATTTCTAAGGAAAGAAATACCAAATACTAGAATCATTCCCATAACGACAGTAACAAATCCAAGGAAAGCAACTTTTTTCTTATCATTCATCATATTTTCTTACCTTCTTCCTATTTTAATAGTACAAATAAACATCCACCGAAACATCGGCCTGGATAGCAGCATTAGCCCAGTCATCTTCGTGTTGCTGCATTCCACCTCTTGCGGTATTCACCGCCAAAGAACCAGTAGATGCCGTATAAGAAAGGCCAAAACCTTGATTGACCAAGTTTCCTACTTCTGTCCAGTACCCTGTTCTAACTGATACTCCTGTAACAATTACTCCAAAATTATTCGCTGTAAAATTCTGATATCCTGCATATCCTGTAAGTGAATAAGAGCAACTACCGGAACAAGATCCAAGTTTTACTCGCTTAACGGCAGCTTCTATCATTCCGGCTTCATATCCTGCACTATGTCCTGCTGCATAAGCATCGCTACTATCTAGCGTTCCGCCACTATAATATCCTGCCGGTACGTTATAAGTCGTATTCGTCGACGGTTTCCAATCTAATTTTCCTTTGTTTGCCATCGTTCCAGTCACTTTCGTTCCGTTCACCCAAGCGGTTTTATCTTTTAAAATCTTTCCCGCGGTCGCTGTTGCCTCCGTATTAGCCTCTAAAGTGGTGACTGTAACCTTTCCTGTTCCATCGTGATATCCTTTCGGTATCGTATAACTTTCTCCTGGATCAATGCTTTTTTTCAACCCATGATTGTTCGTCATGCTTCCTGTTACTAAGTTTCCACTCACCCATGCGGTTTTGGTATTTAAAATATCTCCTGCCCCTGCCGTAGCTTGTGTATTGGAAGCAAGAGAAGAAGCACTGACCGTTCCTGTTCCATCATGGTATCCCTTTGGTATTTTATAGGTTCCTCCCGGATCAATCGTTGCTTTTTGACTTCCTTGATTTGCCATCGTTCCTGTTACTTTTTTTCCGTTTACCCAGGCTTCTTTTCCAGTTAGAATTTCCTCCGCTTTCGCTGTCCCTGGTGTTCCACTTGTTAAGGCAGTCGGTGTACATGCATGAAGCGTTTGACTTGTCACGATACTTACATTTCCTAAATAGTCCTTGGCATAAATTGGTTTGTTCGTTCCTGCCATCGCAATGGTACTTGTCTCTCTTCCCCAAGTTGTACCTTCATCAAAAGAGTAACTCTCTCCATTGACATCAATTCCAACTCCTCGATCTTTGACACTACTTTTTACAATTGATACTTCGAACTCATTGCCATCAAGTACCAAAGATTCGTTTCCTGTAATCTGAAATTCCGGTCCTTCACTATCTCCTCTTACCAAATGCCTCGTGGCTTCACTAACGTTTTCTCCTTCATCCACTGCCCTTACAAAAACATTTCCATTATAGTTTGTATAGGTTTGTTTCTTATTGACCATCTTTGTCCAATTGATAAAATCAAAACTATATTCTGTATACGAAACAGGTAAATTGTATGGACTACTACTATTGTATTCTCCGTAAATATACTTCGCCCAATCTCCTTCGGTATACGGTTCTTGTCCACTTTCTCCATCTTTTTTCAAAACATAATCAACTTTGAACTTTCCATTCACTCCTTTACAAGCGAGTGGAATGGGATCAGACTCATGCATTAACGTTCCTGCTTCATCATAACAGTTCAAATAATACTCGTAGTTATATCCATCACTACTTCTTTTCCGTAGGATCACACTTCCACTACAAGTAATTCCCTCTTCCTCTACTAATTCTTCATCTAGTAGGGCTTGATAAGGAATATTAAAACAATCCGCTGTTTCATTATTGAATTCCCCTCGATAATTTTTCGCATACACTTTCGCTGCCTCATGAACAATCTTTTCATGAATACGATATTTTTTCTGCGAATTATTATACGTTAAATTTCGAACCGAAGGAATCGCAATTACCATGACCAATCCCATAATAATCACTACCGTCAACAATTCGATTAATGTAAACCCCTTATTCTTCATTTTATCATCTACTTTCTAGTAAAATTATACCCTCTTCTATCCCTTTTTAGCAAGTAAAAAATAAAAGGCAAAAAAAGCGTAAAAAGAGACTACTCACAGATAGCCTCTTGTAATTGTTCTAATCCAACTTTATCGGTTGGTTTCACTTCTTTTAAGGTATAAGATTGAAAGATTCCTTGAATCGAATCATCTTTTACTTTGTTCCCATCTACTTTTTGAAACTGAAACTCATAGGTTTGATTCACGGTTAAAAGATTTTTCCAAAGAGAAGATAAAGTAACGGTCTCCGTCTCTCCTTGAAAAGTAGATAAAGTCACATAAATTTTTTGAGAATCCGGATGCTCACTAATCAAAGAAACAGTATAGGTTCGTGTAAAAGTACAAGGAGAAACTGTCTCTTTTTCTTCTTCACAAATTGCTTTTCCTTTTTGGGAGTGAATCACCAAAGAATTCCATAATAGACCACGTTTCACTTCGTAAGAAAGAATCGTCACATTCTCTTCTTCATTATAATAAAAATCATCCTTGATACAAGAAATCACTTCGTAATCTTTAATAATCTTTTTAAAATCTTTTCGAAGGGCTGCCATACTACGAAATGTCTGAAACTGAACCATGCCCTCTTCTTCTTTATGGACCCATAAGAACTTGGGAACTTCCAAAGTCACCGATCCAACTGTTTTCTTTTCACTAGGAAAAGAAACGCCCCACACAATATCAAATAACAAGAGGATGACAACGAAAAGAAGAAACGTACGTCCAATCTCCAGAAACAAAGAATTCTTCTTCCATTTTAATTTCTTTTTTGCCACCGAGACACCACCTAAAACATTTTTTCTAATACTACATACACTCTAGGTACAAAAATTAATAATCCAATCACACAAGCCGCAAAAACAAGGACCAATACGGCAGAAGCAGCAGTATTTTTCGCAAGTTTCGCTTTTGGTTGAATTTCTGGCGAACAAATATCAACCGTAATTTCCAACGCTGTATTCATGAGTTCTGCCCCAATCACCAACCCAAATAAAATGACACAAATAATCCATTCAGGTACAGAAATCTGGAATAGAAATCCACACGCGATAATCAAAATCATCACACAAACATGAATAATCAAATTTCGTTCCGTCTGAAAAGAAGAAAACAATCCATCTAACGCATATTGAAAACTCTTCCATAAAGGTTCTTCTTTTTTCTTAAATTTTTTTCGAAACATCTTTAACACTCCTCTTTTTTTCTCTTTTTTCGTACATAGCCAAGATGGGTAAAAAGAATCAAATACCCTAGCGATAGAAAGAATCCACCGACGACATCACTGGCATAATGTACCCCTAAATAAATTCTACTAATCCCAATCAACAAAATCAAGAGACTAAGTCCAAGAATGGAAAGAATCTTGTATGATTTTGTCAAGGAACTATGAAAAATCAAATAGATAAATAATCCATAAAACGCCATCGCTACCATAGAATGTCCAGAAGGAAAACTGTACCCTGTCTCCTGAATAAAAGCGACATCCAATGGACGACTTCTCGCATAAAATAACTTTAAAATAGAATTCGCTCCCGAAGACAACAATAAGTTCCAGGTAACCATAGGTCCATACTTACGAAACGAAGGAAGAATCCAAATCAAAAAAGTAAGAAATAAGAGAACAAAAACATTCGCAAACTGTGTAACCAAGCGAAAGAAAAGGGTCACCGAAGGAGATGTAAAACGACGAAAAAATCGAAAAACAATCCCATCCCAAGTCAAAGTTTCATATTTTAAAATCATGCGACCTAATAGAAAAAAGAAACCAAGGAGAAGAAAAAAGCATCCCCATTTAATAAAATCAGTTCGACGAATTTTGTGTATTCTGTCCATTGGTCTCCTGTTCCTTCTTTTCAATATAACTGATAATCTTCTTTTGATTTACAATAATTTTTTCCATTTTGTCGTGCAACTCCTCTAAAATCAATTCGCTTTTTAAATCAGTTTTATAATCGTTCTGGCTACGTAATACTTCCCTCTTGGCTTCACGATTTTGACTCATCATAATAATAGGTGCCTGCAAAGCCGCAATACAAGAAAGAACCAAATTCAATAAAATAAAAGGATAAGGATCGACGTTTTTAAAACAAAATAAATTCAAAAGAATCCATATAATTAAAAATAACGTAAATCCAATGATAAATCCCCAACTACCCGCAATCGCAGTCAACTGATCTGCCAGTTTGTCTCCAAACTTTCTCGTATTTTCATCAACTTTATCTACATCAATCGCAATCGGTTGATCAATCAACAAATCTAATAATTGTTCCTCATCTTCAATTTCAAGATTCTTGTTCAAAAGCATTTTGACAATCTCTTTTTTGGTATTTTTCTTTTCCATAAGAACTTTCCCTCCGATTTTTCTAGTTCACACCCATTATAACATACTTTCTATTACACGACCAAAAATTAAAAAGAAAAAATAGAAGCCACGCTCCTATTTTAGACATATAATCCTTGACTTGGTTTTGGATGAAAGAAAGAAAACGTCTCTTTGGTCTCTTCCTTCAACACAGCCACATTCTGTTCTAGACTCTTAGGTACATCAATCAATCGCTGATTTCTACTTCCTCGAAATAAGGCATCTTGACTCTTCTCCGCAAGAACAAATCTACCATCGACCAAAACATCAATCTGTTTCAAGAAATCCATGACTTCTGGTTTGGTCTTCGATAAGGTTATCAATTGTTCAAACGTATAACCGGTATAACACCATACATTCAATCCTAATTCATGAGCATGTTTCGCTAAATAAGCACAAGCCTCTGGTTGCACAAAGGGATCTCCTCCTGAAAATGTAATACCGTCTTGTCCACGAAGTTCATCCATACATTCCACGACTTCGTCAAGATCCACCAAAACCCCACCATCGAAACGATGAGTCTGCGGATTATGACAACCAGGGCAATGATGAGGGCATCCTTGGGTCCAAATCACCGTCCGGATTCCCTCTCCATCGACAATGCTATCTTCCTGTAAATCAGCTGCTAACCGAATTTGCATCGCTCAAACTAAGCTTCTTTTTTTAAATCTTTGCAGATATCTTTGAAACCGCTATGTTTGACACGATCTCTTTCCTCTGCTCTTTTTCCATTATTGAATCTAGATACATCTCCTGCTAAATATCCTGTTACACGACGAATTCTCTCAAATCCTCTTCCTTCTCCAACTACTTTTTCCATAAAATACCTCTCCTTCTTTCTTTTTTTCTATCCTAACGACCGCACTCACAGCTATCGCCTGTAAGTCGTTCGATGGGAACTCCTTCAAATTCTTTTCTTCCACATCCAGGGCATACATCGTGAATCACTCCGACATAACCACAAACGGGATCCCGATCAACTGGATGGTTGATGGCACCGTAACCGATACCTGCTTCTTTCATGATACGAATAATCTTTTCGAACGCTTCTACATTTTGAACCGCATCTCCATCTAATTCAATATAAGAGATGTGTCCTCCATTCGTAAGTGCATGATAAGGAGCCTCTTTTTCAATCTTATCAACGATACTAATATTGTAATATACAGGCACATGGAACGAATTCGTATAATATTCTCGATCCGTGACACCCTTAATCTTTCCATAGATGGCTTTATCAATTCCTGTGAACCGTCCCGAAAGACCTTCTGCTGGAGTAGCAAGACAAGCAAAATTCAAATTATACTTTTCGGCATATTCGTCACATTTTTTTCTCATAAACCGAATAATTTCTAATCCAAGTTTTTGACTTTCTTCACTCTCTCCATGATGCTTTCCTGTAAGTGCTTTCAAGCATTCGGCTAGACCGATAAATCCAATCGATAAAGACCCATGTTTCCATACTTTTCTCAAACGATCCGTTGGCTTCAATTTTTCTCCATTCGTCCAAACACCTTGTCCAAGTAAGAATGGGAAATTATAACAACGTTTGTTACACTGTACTTCAAACCGCTCTAATAATTGGTCTTTTACCATATCCATAATTTCTTCTAACTCTCGATAGAATCCTTTGATATCGGCTTTTTCTCTCTCCTTTAAAGCAATTCCATACTTAATTCCAAGTCTTGGAAGGTTAATGGTCGTCCAAGATAAATTTCCACGTCCTGTAACAACTTCATGATTTGGATCCGTCACATCTCCAATAACTCTCGTACGACATCCCATGTAAGAAATCTCTGTATTTGGATCTCCTGCATGATAGTATGGTAAATTAAATGGCGCATCGATAAAGGAAAAATTAGGGAACAACCGTTTCGCAGATACCTTACAAGCAAGTTGAAACAAATCGTAGTTCTTATCTTCTTTATTGTAATTCAATCCTTCTTTTACTTTAAAGATGGATACAGGGAAAATAGGGGTTTCTCCATGACCAAGTCCATTATCTTCTGCCAATAAGAAATTTTTAATAACCATTCTTCCTTCTGGAGAAGTATCCGTTCCAAAATTAATGGAAGAGAATGGAACTTGTGCCCCTGCCCTAGAATGCATCGTATTTAGATTATGAATAAAGGCTTCCATGGCTTGATAAGTTGCACGTTCTGTTTTTTGAAGTGCCTTTTCGTAACTCTTATTCAAAATATCTTCTACGACTTTTGAATCTTTCGCAAAAGCATAAAATTCTTTTACATCAAACTCAATACTTTCTAATTTATCAATTTCTTTGGCTAAACGATCCATATTCACAAACGGACAAAATCCCATTAAATCGATATAGTCATAAATCATCTGTTTAAATTGACGCTTAAAGGTTTTGAGAACACCAGGTGCCATATAATAATCAAAGGCTGGAATGGCTTGCCCTCCATGTTGGTCATTCTGATTTGCTTGAATGACAATTGCAGCCAAAGAACCATAAGTAGAAATATCCTGTGGTGGACGAACATATCCATGTCCGGTATCAAATCCGGTTCGAAATAATCTTGATAAATCGATTTGACAACAAGTAGTGGTTCCCATCGCTAGGAAATCCATATCATGAATATGAATGGTACCATTATCATGAGCCTCTGCGTATTCTGGCTTCATGAGATATGCCTTGGCAAACTCTTTCGAAACAGTCGCACCGTATTGAAGCATCGTTCCCATTGGACTATTTCCATCAATATTGGCATTTTCTCTCTTTGAATCTTCTTCATTGGCTGATTTTAATCCTAAATTTTCAAGAGATTTCAAAAATTTATGCGTTTTCTTATCAGCGAAGAACGATTGTCTCGATTGATTTCTTCTTTCACGATAATTCGAAAAAGATTGATAAACATCTTCGTATCCTTTTTTCTCTAGTTCCTGTTCAATCATATCTTGAATTTCTTCGATTTTCACTTTTCCTGCCGGAAGATATTCTTTTTCAATCTGTGTCAATACGGCTTGATAAACTTTTTGAATATCTTTTTCGGAATAAACGGATTGGCAAGTATCTTCATCCTCAGGGGTAGATTGAACAACACTATCAAATCCTTTTTTAATCGCTAAAGCAATTTTTGTTCCATCGAAAGAAACTTTTTTTCCATTTCTTTTAATTACAATTAAGTCTTCTAACTTATCTACTGTATCTGTCATATACTCCTCCATAACTACTTTCTTGTTCTGTAAGACTATTGTATTTGATTCGATTTCTTCGGTCAATAAAATTTAAAAAAATTTAAAAATTTGACATTTTCACTTTTTCATTTTTTGAATTTTTTTCTTTTTTTCACTAAAAACCATTTTAGATAAAAAGCCTCATTTTTCCCTTTAAATAAAAGGATTTTAAAAAAGTGAATTTTACCTATTGACAAAAATGATTTTTTTGCTTTTTTCAAAAAAAGCCATTTTTCAAGATTTTCAATTTTTGAATTTTTTCGAAAAATTTCTTGTTCGATTTACACCAAAAAAAATAGAAAAGACACTGGTTGACAGAAGTCAAAGTGCCCTTTTTGTTTTTCTATTTCATTTTCGATAAGTTATCGTTTTATCTGTTTCACCGGTTGCGTTAGATCGACTTCGTAAGTACGATATTCTCTTTGATCATCTTCTAAGAATTTCAAGGTTCCCCCAAATTGTTCAATGGTTTTAATCGAGGCAATATTATCTGGTTCTACAGAAATTAATGGCTTTTTTAACCCACAAGCCAGCATCGAATCGCGAAGCAACTCTAACGCTTCCAACATGTAATGATGTCCCCGATACTCTTTCTCTAATCGATAACCGATATGAGCTTCTCCGAGAACGGATAAAGGTTTCGTACTGATTTTCACATGACCGATACAACAAAACTCTTTCGGCAAAGAAACATCGTAAAGGAAAAAAGTAGGTCGACGATAGGCTTGATCCAAATACAAATCGATATGAGATCCACGATAAGTAGGTCCTTCATAACGAAGAATCTTCTCATTGATCTCTAAAATTTGTTGTTCCAAAGAAGCAAGAGAATTCCGATAAACCAGAAACGTTTCCATATCATCGGTACCCATCCAATCCAATAGATGATTTCGTTTCTCTTTCAAAGACTGAAGGGTATCATAAAGTTCTTTTACTTTTTCTTCGTTTTCCATAGTTCCCCCCCTGACTAGAAAAAAACTTTTTCTAACTCTCTTATTTGCTTTCTAAAAGACTCAATGAAACTTTCTCTTGATCCTTCTTGATATCGATGACATAACAATCGACAATATCCCCTACTTGGAAAAGTTCGGATGGATGCTTGATATATTGATTGGTCAATTGAGAGATATGGGCAAGTCCATCGTTATGAAGACCGATATCGATAAATAATCCAAAATCGACGACATTTCGAACGGTTCCTTGTAAATGATCTCCAATATGTAAATCCTCAATATGAAGAACGTCGCTCTTTAAAACTGGTTTTGGCATCTCATCTCGTGGATCCCGATTTGGTTTCAATAACGCATCAACAATATCTTGTAAAGTATAAGAATCGATCTCTAACGGACAATGAGATACATCGAAGTTGGCAAGTTTTTCTCTACAAGCATCGGTACCAATCTCTTCTTTCGTACAACCAATCGAAGCCAATAACTTTTCACAAGCCTCATAACTTTCAGGGTGAATCGATGTTTTATCGAGAGGATTTTTTCCATCCAAGACACGCATAAATCCGATCGATTGTTCAAAGATTTTAGCAGTCATCCCTTTGAGCTTCTTCAACTCTTCTCGAGAAGTAATTTTTCCAAATTGATCTCGATAAGATAAAATGGCTTCGATGGCTTTCTTATTTAAACCAGATACGTATTGAAGTAACGAGGAAGAAGCTGTATTCACATTGACTCCTACTTGGTTTACTACTTTACTAACGATAAAATGGAGCGACTCATCTAACTTTTTCCCCTGCACATCATGTTGATAAAGACCAACTCCAATACTTTTAGGATCGATTTTCACAAGTTCTGACAAAGCATCTTGTAATCTTCGTCCGATAGAAATCGCACTTCTCTTCTCTACTGTCAAAGTCGGGAATTCTTCAATCGCTAACGGACTAGCAGAATAAACAGAAGCACCTGCCTCACTGACAATCACATATTCGACTTTTCTCTTGGCTTCCTTAATCACACTCGCAATAAAGGCTTCACTTTCACGAGAGGCAGTTCCATTTCCAATCGCAATGATATCGATGTGATATCGATCAATCAAATCCAAAACAATTTTTTTACTTTCTTCTATTTTGTTATGTGGTTCCGTTGGATAAATTACTTGAATATCTAACACTTTTCCTGTAGGATCGAGAACAGCCAATTTACAACCAGTACGGAAAGCAGGATCGTATCCCAGAACCGTTTTCTCTTTCATCGGAGGAGTAAGCAATAAACTTTCGACATTTTTCGCAAAATTATCAATTGCCACTTCTTCTCCTGTCTCTTTTAAATCCGCGCGAATTTCCCTCTCGATACTTGGAAAAATCAATCTCTTATAACTATCTACAATCGCGTCCTCGATTTCTTTTGTCACAAAAGAGTCGGGATTCTTCACAATCTTTGACTTCAAAAACGACAATAGTTCTTCGTCATCCCCATCGATAGAGACCGATAATACGTCTTCTTTTTCCCCTCGATTCAAAGCCAAAACCCGATGTGGTTTCACTTTTCTTACGGGTTCACTATAATCGTAATACATTTCGTACGTTTTCTTTTCATCGACCGCATTCTTCTTTTTCTTAGAAGTTAACATTCCATGCATCGAAAGACGCCGACGGAGTTCTTTTCGATAATAGGCATTGTCACTAATCCATTCCGCAATAATGTACTTGGCTCCCTGAATAGCCTCTTCTATCGTCTTTACATTCTCTGTAAGATAGGGCTTTGCCATAGCCTCTAAACTTCCTGTCGTCGGAAAAGACATCATCTTTTTCGCAAGAGGTTCCAATCCATTTTTGATTGCTTCCGTTGCTTTTGTCTTTTTCTTTTCTTTATATGGACGATACAAATCCTCAACTTCTACCAATTTCTCACATTTTAGGATTGCTTCCTTCAATTCTTCCGTCAATAGACCTTTTTCCTCAATCAAACGAAGGACATCTTCTTTTCTTTTCAATAAATTCTCTTGATATTCATAAACCTCATTAATTTGACGAATGACTTCTTCGTTCAATGCACCCGTCGCTTCTTTACGATAACGGGCAATAAAAGGAATCGTATTGCCTTCACTTAATAATTGAAGTACCGTTGTAACTTGTTTTTCTTTAATCGCTAATGTTCCCGCTATTTCCTTGATAATACGCTCATTCATTTTTTAACCTCCTGTTTTATTTTATCAGAAGAAGAAAAAAAAGTTTAGCCCCTTGACTAAACTTTACTCATCTAAAGTCGATAGATGGTAATTTCCGATTCCGTCTTGCGTTTCAATTCTTTCGGCTCGCTTTCAGGATACCCCAAAGCAATCGCACTGACCAAGCGTTTCGAAAAAGAAACATCAAAACAAGAAGAAATCTCTTTTCCCATCGGACAAACATTTCCAATCCAAACACTACCAATTCCCAAATCGGTCGCTTTTAAAAGCATATTTTCAATCATCCCACCAATAGAAAGAAGATGATAATCATATTGTTCCATCGAAGTACAATAAACTAAAAAAAGAAGATCTGCTCGTCCAATCACTTCTGCTGTTTTAGAAATACTTTCGTCCTCAGGATGGATTTTCACATAATCCAACATACATTGGATCACTTTTTCTTTCTCCTTACGTAAAACCAACACTTCCCAAGGTTCCCGAAAATGGGCAGAAGGAGCCAAGGTTCCCGCCGTAATAATTTGTCGAACTGCCTCCATAGAAATTTCTTTCGATTGAAACTTACGGATACTTCTTCTTTTTCTTAAAACCGTATCGAATTCCATTTGAATCACCAATAAAATTATAAAAGAAAAAAAGGTTTTCTTCAACCTTTTTCTCATTATCGAATTTCTTTCGTTAAAGATTTCACCTTTTCTTCTTGATCGTCAGAACCAAAGATTCTTCTCAATTGTTCCTTGGTCGATAAGGAATCTCTAACCAACATTTCTTTTTCGGTTTCCATCTCTACATTTTTAGATAAATCTTCATATTCATCTTCCACCGCTTTAAAAAGAGGTTCAGAAGATTCTACTTTTTTATTGAAATGATATGAGTTTTTCAAAGTTTCTTCGGATACAAAAAGGCTTCCCTCTTTCACAACATGTTTCGTTTCTTTTGTAGAAGAATCTTTCGTTTTTTCAGTGCCTGTCGGAATGACAAGAGGAATCATTTCTTCTTCGTCTTCCTCCTCAAAACGTTCCGAAGCATCTACTCGATCTTGAATTGCTCCTTTATGGATGGAACCAGCTGTCATCGAGGTAGCAGCACAAGTCGCAAAAAAGAGTGGAAGTAACAAACTCTTCAAATTATCAAAAGCCAAAGTAACTCCAAAGGAATAACCGAGAGAAAACGTACTGACACAAGTAGCAGCTACAAAGCCAAGCGCAACAACCTTATAAATCATCGGAATCTTTACATTCTGTTTTTGTTTTTCTCTTTTTTGATATTTCTTGGCAAAGCGACGATCTTTTCTTTGTAACTTTCTTTCAGCGCGATCTTCTTCTTTTGAACGAGACGACTCTTTCTTTTGTTTTGCTTTTTTATTTTCTTTAGAAGGCGAATCGATATCGTTTTCATTTGCCTCTTCCGTCATCGGAAGATCAATAAAGTCCTCTTCTTCTTGATATAAAATACTACTTAAAAATTCTCTTGTCTTCGGATATCCATTTTCTCTTTCTTCTTCTATCATTCGCTCAATTCGTTGACGATATTGGCGATAATAAGAAAATAAGTAAGAAGAATAACGATTCGAAATCGCTTGACTACTCGCATTTTCTAAATTTTTATATTGAATAAACTGTTCTTTCGTAAGAGGCTTTGCAGGTTTTTCCTCTTGAAAATATTTTTTTAATAAAAGAAATTCTTTCGCATTTTCTGAATGATCCATAGATTTCCCCCCAAACATGTTCCCTATTATATCACAAAAAGGGGAAAAAGGCAATCATTTTCTTCTAGAATCACCCTTTCCAGAAGGTATAAAAAATATCGGAAGAAATTCCGATATCAATCATTCCTGATTCTCAGGATCTTTCAATAGTCCTTTATATAAAAGAATGACACTTCGAACTTCTCCCGAAGAAGAATCCAAAGAAACAGATTGTCCAAGAGAGGCATCATACTTCCAGTAACGATTCGAAAGAATGGATGCCAAAAGAGGATCTCCTTGATACTTGCTCCATTCCTCTACCGTCAACAAACGTTGATGAAATACACTAAAATCGAAGATTTCTCCAATGGCATTTTCCAATTGAATTTGCTGATTTTCCAAGATTTCAAATAGATTTTCTTCTGTTGCCATAAAACAATTCGTTCCGTCACAAGGTAATCCTTCGTAAGTAAAAGATGCAGTAGGCATAAGACGAAGAAAACCATTGTTGACATCACTGTCTTCCAAAACAACATAAGAAGAATGACCAATCGTAAGAAGGTCTCCTTTCTTATAACTTGGATAAGAATCGGTTACTTCTTCTAATAATATTTTCCCATGATAATGTTTGGTGTTATCAGAAAGAGGACTTCCCTCTTTGACCCAAATTCGTAATTCATGAATTTCACTATTTCCAGGAAGAATCGTATCAGAACTCTCGTATAACAAATATCCATGACTCTCTAAATCAACAAGTCGTGTAGGTGGTTGATTATCAAACTGAACATAGATATCGGTAAAAGGAAGTTCCTTATATAAACAATCTTCTTCCGCAAGAATTCCATAATCTTCAATGAGACGAAGACGATATTTTTTCTCCGAATGAGAAAGATTACTAACACTAAAACGATATCCTTCTTCTTTCCTTGCCTCTTCTTCTGTCTTAAAAGATGGTTCTACTAGAGATAAGACATCGCTCTCTCCTTTTCCAGAATCCACATAACTCAATTCCAAATCATCGGTCGCAAAATAATTAAATTCTGAAGTAGGACTGACAGAATTATTTAAAGCGTAACTAGCTCCAAAAAAACAACAAGTCAATAAAAAGGCTCCAAACAGAATCAACAAAAATTGTCCTTTCGTCGTTTTTCTCTTCATCTCTTCACCTTCTCTTCTCCATTATAACACGACTGATTCTCTTTTTCAAAAAAACTTGCTAATAAAAATCAATAAAAAATTTAAAAAAATTTTAAACCATACTAACATAGACCTATTTCT
>CANQHQ010000022.1 GCA_947623825.1 uncultured Bacilli bacterium | reverse complement strand
GCCAAGACCAGTATTTAAAGAAATATTGATAATATTATAAATACTAATAATATTGATAGTCCAGAAAAAAATTGAGCATGTGGAAGTGGTAAGAAATACAAAAATTGTTGTGGAAAGTAAGATAAAATAAGAGAAAATAGGAATTTACAAAATTAGTAAGTTGAATTGAATTTTATAACTTGTCAATGTAAGACTAAAAAAATATAGTAAAATAAAGGTGTGAACAAAAAATAATATGTTGACACCTTTTAAATTCAAAAATAGAGGGGAGATATAAATATTGAAGAAAGAATTAGTAACAGCAGAAATAATTGTTAAAGAAAGATATTAAGAGTAGGAAATGTTAATTATATTTCGTTAACAGATTTAGCAAAATATCAAAATTCTAGCGATCCATCATTTACAGTTAAAAACTGGTTGAGAAGAATAAATACTATTGATTACATTGGCTTATGGGAAGAAATTCACAATCAAGATTTTAATTTGGTCGAATTCGACCAAATTAAAACTGAATATGGAAGGAACTCATTTGCAATGTCACCAACACAATGGATAAAAAGAACTAATGCAATAGGTATTGTTTCAAAAGGTGGAAGATATAGCATTGGTACATATGCTCATCCAGATATTGCATTTGAGTTTGCAAGTTGGTTAAGCCCTGAATTCAAGTTATATTTAATAACAGAATTTGAAAGACTAAAAACAAATGAAGCATATCAAGAGAAAATAGATTGGCAAGCAAATAGAATTCTATCAAAATTAAATTATGTAGTTCATACTGATGCAGTAAAAACTTACATTGTCCCAACACTTACAGAAGCACAAAAGAAATTTGTTTATGCCGAAGAAGCAGATGTTTTAAATGTAGCATTGTTTGGTATGACTGCAAAAGAGTGGAGAGAAAGTAATCCTAAACTTGCTAAAAATGGAAATATAAGAGATTATACTGATCTACTTCATTTAGTAATATTAAACAATTTACAAAATACAAATGCAGAATTAATTGAAGAAAAAGTTCCACAAAGTGAGAGGTTAGTAAAACTTAATAACTCTGCAAGAAGACAAATGAAAGTATTAAAGGATAATAAGAATATTAAAGATTTAGAATTATTACAAAAACAAGTTAACGAAGAAAATAATCTAATATCGAATCAATAAAGTAAAATAAGGGGAAACCGAGTTTTTTGTTGTTCCAACTTTTAGTGCTTTTAATGAAAAATAACGATTAGATAAGTTTTTTTGTATTACTCATTAAAATCTTTGCTGAGATAAATCTAAATATATAAATATATGGTATAATCATATCTATAAATAGAGATTTGATTCTAGAGGTGATATTTATAAAAACAATTGTTTATATTGTAAGACATTCTCAACCGTTTAGAGATTTACTAGGAGAGTATCACGCAGAAGAACAAGAACAAATTCGAAACGGAAAAAATCCTTTAAGTGTGGAAGGAGAAAAAAGAGCAGAACAATTAAGTGAATGTAAGGAACTTCAAGATATAGATGTCATCTATTCCTCACACTATGTAAGAACGATGGATACAGCTAAGTATATCGCAGAGAAAAATCAAATTCAATTGAATGTCGATCAAAGATTTGGGGAACGAAAATTTGGTGTTGCTTCGATGAATGAACTCCCGTCTACTTTCTTTGAAGATCAATTTAAAAATTGGAATTACAAACTTCCAAAAGGGGAATCGTTGAATGAAGTGGCAAGTAGAATGGTAGAAGGTTTTATGGAATTGATTAATCAAAACAAGGGAAAAAAAGTGGTACTCGTATCTCACGGAACTGCATTAAGTGCCATGCTTAGTAAATGGTGTAAGATACGATGGAATGAAAAAACAAAATTAGTAGAAATATATTTTAATAATAAAATGATTTTTGATGGAAATTGGAAGGCCCCAGAGTTATTTAAAATGGAGTTGGAAGAGGACAATTTAATAAACATAGAAAATATAGACTGGCAGTAAAAAACATAAAAAAAAGCGCTGTATGGCGCTATTTTTCATAGTACAAAAAGACTTCTTTCTACCGAATGACTGCTTGGGAATCTTCTTCTGGCGCAACTTGGAAATGTTCTTTATTTTGCTTTACTACAGTCAATAAAGCAGAAAAAACAGTCAAGTCTTGTTGCTTTGTCCACTCATCCAATTCACTATAAGGGACCTTTAAACTTTCATTTGGATGATCTGGGTTCCTTCTTAGCCAATCGTCATGGATAGATACCCCAATTTGGTTTCTTATTCCTGGGTCATTCTCCATTTGCTCTATAGAAATTCCTACTTTCGACATTTCTTCATAGACATGCAAAGCACCGATAGCAGCTTCCAGATTTTCCTTCTTTGAATCTGCTGATAAATCTTTAAATGGCTTTAAAATATTTTCTTCTCCTGTTTCCCTCTTATAATCAGGACTTCTTTGTATTTCTTCTTCTGTCAAAGTTCTTTTTGCATATCGTCTGACCTCAAGTCCGCCACGAGTAACAATCTTCAAAAAATCATCAAAATTCCGAAAAGATGCCTCACCCAAAGCCTCATGTCCTACCATAAAACCAGTATCTACCCAAATCTCATTTCTTTGGGTACCATTTTTGAAACAAGCCTTATCCCAAGCTTCTCCCGGGGTTTGAACAGTTGGTCTTGCTTCACGCGCTCTTTCAAAAAAAGCTTTCAATTCTTGAGTGCACCAATCTTCATGTACCTTGGCTGCTGCTGAAATAAGAAGTTCTTCTTCAGTTGCTTTTTCCATTTTCCCTCCTTAAAAATTCAACTCTATTTATAATAAAAATATAACGTAAAAAATCCTTTTCGTAAAGTAATATCACTTTATTTTACAGATTCAAGTGCCTAAAACCAGTATTTTATGATAGGAAGAAAGGAAATGCTATTCTTGTTCATTATAAAAAAATGATATGATAAAATCAAAATTAGATTCCTAAGTTTGTGCCAAAGAAACATAATTAAAAAGCAAAAAGTTTTAAGAACAAATAACTGAATCATAGGAAGAAAAATTTAAAAAATAATTGAATCAAAAAATTCAAAATATTTCTTTTCAAAATTACTAACATAAAAGAAGATATTGTAATATAAAAAATGAGGGAGTTATATGGATGAAATAGAGAAAAAATTAAAAAAAATACTGACCAAAAATGCGGATAAACGAATTTTAGTTCTAGGAACCATTGGGTTGGGATTTTCATGGATAAGCAAAGTAATCAACATAGGAAAACGGTACGAAAAAGTATTGGATGATTTATTCGTTGAAAATTATGGTTATATTGACCCAAGATATATCTCTGACGATGAAAAGAAGAGAATTGAAGATTCCATTCAAATTGAAAAAGGAACCCCTTTATTTAGTCATAAGATTCTGGATACCGATCTAATCATTTTTATGTACGCAAATCCTAAAATATTAAAAATATTATGTACAAGAGAAGAAGTATCCTATTACCGTGCCCTGAACTTACAAAAAAAGCTGAAAGAACAAATCAAACAATCATCTTGTCAAGTCATAAAAATGGAACTTTATCCCAAAGCGATAGGAACCAAGACGATGACTAGAAATGTCTATATTTATGATGATAACGATTACGACCTAACAGATAGAAAAAAGAGAAACGAAGTTTATGAATATGAAAATATCAAGTATGACTTTCGTTTCCCGTATTTAAAAATAGTAACTAGTCTTTCTGAATTAAAAAGAAAACAAGGATTTTTATTAATAATAAACGAAAAATATCTAGATGCTTCCGATTATGTAGAAATAGATAAAAAATATCGTAATTTATTTAAACAATTTAATCTAGTATATATTGTTACCAAAAATAAGTTAAAGAACGATATGTTTCATTTAAAATATACAAATATCTACTTTGTAAATAAAAACTTTTTTAATGATGAGGTTTTGATTGACCTTTATTTTGATTATCTACTGAATACGAAACAAGAAAAATTTTCTGAAAAGAAAAAAAGAAGATTGGCGGAATTCAATACGTATTTAGAAAAGAAAAAAACAGTAAAAACAACGGAACTAGAAAAAAGATGGAATATGACCAAACGAAATATAGAAAGATATATGAACGACTACAATAAAATTTATAATCGAATTGGCTACGATGAATCAAAAAATGAATGGTACATAACGAAGAAATAATTAGAAAAGAACTAAATCAGAAACAATACCCTTTGGGAATTTGTTTCTTTTTTTATGATAAGAGACAACTACAAAAACAAATAATATCGTTGAAAATATAAGGAATATGAAAAATAAAAATTGTCGTTTATAAAAAAGAAAAAATTCGTATGTTAAGATGAATTGGATAGAAAAGGAGGTAGTGTATGAATATCCATATATCCAAAGAATTCAAAAAATAGAAGGAAAGTGAAAAAATGAATCATAATATTTCAATGATCGAGAGTAGAAAGCCAAAAGAAAGAATTCCTTTAATAGTAAATTTTTTATATGAATATGGAATTCTTCAGGAGAAAAGAGTATGTCTCCAATCCTTTGATTTAAATGCATTTTATTATACCAATCACTTATTGTCCCTGATTTCTAAAATCGATTTGAAAATAATTGAAAGTTACATGTTTCCCATCGGGGCGAAAAGTAAAGAAGTAAAAAATCAGAAAATAAATGGGAATGAATTGATTTCAGCGATAGAAAAAATCAGAAAGGCGAATGTATCTATCAGTAGTTCTAAAATCAATGAAAAAGAAAATTGGCTAGATGATTTATTTGACTTATCAACGATAGAACCATATCAAGTAATCATAATAGATAACTTTGATAAGTTCCTAAAAGTGTGTAACGAAGACACAATAATGGTAAAGAAAACAATTCAGGAATACAGTAAAAAATACCATACAATGATAATTTTATTTACCAATAACGAAACATTAAAATATACATTTCCACGGTAGAAATACGCGAAAATAGATGAACCATTTCAGTTCATTTATGATGAATCCAATGACTATATTATAGAAATTAAAAAAAAGGAGAAGAAGATAGAAGATGAAAGAAAGAATTGAATTCAAAACATATACAAAAATGACGAAAAATAGTATAGCTGACTATAAAGAATTAATCACTTACGCACAAGAATTAGGGCAAAAAGCTCTTGCGTTCACAGACTACAATAGTGTGGAAATTTTCCCTAAAGTATTTCAATATTTGAAACAAAATCCAATCCGAGACTTTCAAGTAATTTATGGTACCGTTGTTCCTATGCTAGAAAATCAGATTGTAATTCCAGTTACCATCTTAGTACGTAACCAAACCGGTTTAAAAAATTTATATAGAATAATAAGTTCTGTGAAAACGTCAAACTTAGATAAATATGGTAGACAAGTAACAACAAGAAAAGAATTAGTGAATCTCAGTGAAGGGTTACTCTACGGTTTAGATGTAGAAAATATGTATCCTATTTATGAGAATCAAACCGAGGAGCAGATCGTGGATGATTGGATGTGGTATGATTTTATCGAAATAAAATCCCCAACTTGTTCAAGTTTCAAAAATTCAGAAGATTATTTTAAAAGAATAATCCAGTTAGCCAAAGAGAGTAGGAAGATAGTAATTGCTACAGGAGAAGTTCATTATGTAAGAAAAGAGGAACAAAAAGACTATCAAATGCTTTTCCCTAAAGAGAATATCCCAAAGAATAAATATTTAAAATCAACGAAAGAAATGATGTTAGATTTTCAATTTTTAAATGATGATACGTTCATAGAGGAAGTAGTGATAAAAAATCCCAATAGACTATTGAAATTAATCGAAAACGTAGAAATTTTGAGCGATCAAGTTTCGTTTCCCACAATGAAAAATCAAAAAGAAATCTTTATACAGAAAGTATATCGTCGAGCACACCAATTATATGGTCAAAAATTACCAAGTCTAATCGAAAATAGAATAAAAGAAGAACTCTATGGAAAAGAAGGAAAAGAAAAAGGGATTGTGAATAAAAATTATGAAATAATCTATCTAGTTTATCAAAAATTGGCCACTTACTCTCGTAAACTTGGTTATCCCGCCTATGCCCGTGGAAAAGTAGCCTCTTCTTTCATTGCCTACTTGTTAGGAATTACAGAGGTGAACCCTCTACCGCCTCATTATATTTGTTCGCATTGTAAACAAATCGTATTGGATGGAGAGAAAAATTTATTTTGTGGCCTAGATTTACCCGATAAAAAATGTCCACAGTGTCATAGGACGATGCGTAAAGATGGGTTCGACATACCTTATGAAACATTCTTGGGATACGATGTAGATAAAATGCCGGATATAGATATGAATTTTGCCGATGAAATTCAAAGTGAAATGGAGGCCTATATCACAAAACTTTTTGGGAAAAAGAAGGTGCTAAAAGCAGGAACGATAGGAGTATATTCAGAGGGAAAAGCGTTTCATACGATAGAAAAAATGGAAAAAGAAAAATCTTTAACCCTATCGAAAGAAGAGGAATGCAGAATAGTAAATCATCTAACAGGAGTAAAAATCCAGACAGGACAACATCCGGGCGGTATAATCATTATTCCTAAAGAGAAGGAAATCGTTGATTTTACTCCTGTAGCGTATCCTAATGATATAAAAAAATATAATTGGAAAAGTACCCATTTCGATTATCATGAATTGACGCACAGTCTTATGAAAGTAGATGTTTTATCGAGTCCCATTCCCACCATCCTCGCAAAATTAGAAAAAATAACACATAGAAAAACAGAAAGAATTCGTTGGGATGATCCATGGACTTTTGAATTGATAAATCGTAGAACGACCGAAGCCTTTCTGGAATTTGACAAATCCTTAACCAAGAATCTATTAAAGAAATTCCAACCAACTAATTTTACGGAATTCGTAAAACTAATAGGAATTTGCCATGGAGAGGGGACATACTACGAAGAGAAAAAACAAATAAATGAAAAAATGGTATGGGATGAGACGATTTGCTGTTGTGAAGATATCATGAACTATCTAATCGCTCATAAGATGAATCCAAAAAAGGCATACGAAGTCATGGATTTTATTAGAAAAGGAAGAATCCAAAAAGACAAAGAAACTTGGAATACAATCCAAGAAAATATGAAAAAAGTGGGAATCGATGAAGAATGGATAGAGGATTGTTCCAAAATAGAATTTGTATTACCTAAGGCTCATATAATCAGTTGCGCCCTTCCTCTTTTCCACCTTGCTTGGTATCAAACCCACTTTCCTGCCGCTTTTAAAAGTCAGGGATGGAATACAAAAAAGGAAAACAGTTAAGTAATGAGAAATAGTAAGAAAGTGATATAATAAAGGCAGAATCTCTCAAAAAGCGAAATCAAAGAAAGAAAAATCATTCATAGAACAGCCAAAGGAAAGGGAGGAAAAACGTGAAAATAAAAATAATCAAAGGAACCAATCAAATCGGTGGATGTATTACCGAAATAACCAGTGAGAAAGGAACCAAAATCATGATCGACTATGGGGATAATTTAGATGACAAGAAGCAATGGATTATCCCCGGATTAACTATCAAAGATGACTTAGAATCAAAGTATGACGGAGTAGTGATTACCCATTCTCATAAAGATCATATTGGTTGTGCCGCTCTTATAAAAAAAGAAATTCCCATTTATTTAGATCGAGATGGTAAAGAAATTCATAATAATCTCTGTTATTTCACAAAAGAATATGAAAAAATTCTCCGCGCTAAGGATCATACATTAAGATACTTTGAATTTGGAAAGAAATTCTTTATTCAAGAGATAGCGATAACACCATGGATTGTGGATCATTCCAATTATAATTCCGCCATGCTTTGTATAGAGGTCGACGGAGTAAAAATACTACATACAGGAGATTATCGAAATCACGGAAAAAAAGGATACTTATTTACCAAAACTTTGGAACAGATAGGAAAAGTAGATGTATTGATTACCGAAGGTACAACTTTGGGAAGTAAGGATAGAATATTTAAAAATGAAATGGATTTAAGTAAAGATTTTCACCAACTCCTAAACTATGACCAAATCTATGTGATGTGTTCTAGTACGAATATTGATCGAATTGTAAATTTGTATAATAGTTTTAAAAAAACACACATGTTTATCACAGATTTATGTATGAACAAAATAACGAGTTTGTTAAAAAACATTCCTAATTCGAATACCTTTCCCGATGTTTTTACGTTCGTTAGTCCCAATCAAAGAAAAATCGAAGAACCTTACGTTAGAATCATGAATCACACAAAAAATGTCATAAAAGAGTTACCATTTGAACGGCGTTTTATCGCTTCTATCAAACCATCGATGTGGGATTATATAAAAGAAAACAAAGACAAAATCAAAAATGCTTGTCTTATTTATTCAATGTGGGATGGCTATATCAGAAAAGATTGGAAAGACCCTAAACAACGGGAATTTGTAAAATATTTGGTAGACGAGCTCCACATGGGTTTTGCGAAAATTCATACATCGGGTCATGCCAGTAAAAAAGCCATACAACTGCTAGATGAAAAAGTAAATCCTGAAAAGGTAATTGTGATTCATAGTGAAAAAACAGAAGACGCTCTAAAAATAGAAAAGGAAATCTTTAAAGAACGACTTTGGGACTGCCAGGATGGAGAAACATTAGAGTTTGAAAGTTCAAAAAAACAAAGTCACCGAAAAACACAATCTGTCTGCACATCGGGAAAAAAGGAATAGGAATGAAAATGAGTCTTATGATATAATTTCAGCATAAGGAGGGAGAATATGAATAGAACGAAAGGAATTCTAATAGACATAGGAATCGAGATCATAATCGCTTTCCTTCTCTGTTTAGGAATTTATTTTGGATATGAATGGTTTCACATATCAAGGGGATGGATCATGCTTATTTTTATTTTATGTATTCCTCTTTTTTGGGGAAATATTCTTTTCTCTATATGTGGAAAAAATACCATAGGACAACGATTCGTAAATAGAAAAAAGAAGAATCAATAAGTAGAAATTTACGATAGGGAGTGGAATAGGAAAACTCCAAATTTTGAATAACACCAAAGAGAAAAAAAGAGAGGGAGGTCAAAATGATAGTAGCGACTAGCAACAAGAACAAATTAGAAGAAATGAGAAAATTATTTCCAGAATACTCGTTGGCTTCTCTTAAGGAAAGAAAGATTACGTGGAAAGTAATAGAAGACACAGATTCTTTTCTTGGGAATGCTTCTAAAAAAGCCAAAGAAATTTATGAGGTAGGGAAGGAAGAAACTCTTGCGGATGATTCAGGATTATGTATCGATGTACTTCATGGATTTCCAGGAGTAGAAACGCAGCGCTTTTTAGGAGAAAACGCAAGCGATGAGGAAAGAAATCAATACTTAATCAAAAAAGTAGATTCCTATGACAATCGAAGTGCTCAAGTCATTTGTGTTTTGGCTTACTATGATGGAAACGACCTACTTTATGGGGAAGGGATTCTCAAAGGAACGATTGCGAAAGAATGTCGAGGAACCAATGGTTTTGGTTTTGATGCAATCTTTGAACTACCGAATGGCAAAACTCTCGCAGAATTGACTGCAGAAGAAAAAAATAAAATCAGTGCGCGGGCATTGGCAGCGGAAGATTTACGAAAAAAATTAGAAAACCGCAAAAGAAAGCACGCTAGATAAAAAAATAGATTCATTCAAAATGCCCGAAAAAAGGAGGTTTGGAAAATGGAAGAAACCTATCAAGAAGAAATGGTAGAAGAGTTAAGAAAACATGCTTGTTTGGAACTGAAACGTTGGTGGGGAAATTTCAATTACGGATTTGAGGGAACCATTGTAACAGAAGAAAAAGAAATTTATCAATACGAATATAATCAACCTAGTTCTCGAACTAGGAAGGAAGACCTCAATTACTTAAAAAAAGTAGGAAACTTATCCGAAGAGCAGTGGGAAAAAATCAAAAAATATATAAAAAAGCAACAAAGATGGAAAAAAATTTTTCGTAATTCAATCAGTCTATGTGATGAAGGATACGATGTGTCTATTTATATCGAAGACCAAGAAATTACGTTTAAAGACGAAGAGTACATCTATAATGAAATAAAAGAAATCATAGAAAACGAATAAAAATAGAAATTTTTCGCTTGAAGAAAGAAAAATCGAATAAGAAAATATCCCCAAAAAAGCGGAAAAACGAAAATCGGAATAAGAAACTATCCACAACAAAAGTGGAAAAAGAAAATTAGAATAAAAAAATATCCACAGAAAAAGTGGGAAAAAGAGAATATAAAAGATAACAAACCAAAAGACAAAATAGAATCCAAACAAAACAGAAACGTGGTATAATATAGAAAATAAAGATTGCGAGTGAGAAAAATGGAATTATTGGAAATGAAAAAGCAACTAGAAGAAAATGCAAAAAAAATTGATGAATTATGGAGGTCACTTTGACCTTACAAAAAAGATAGAAACCTTAAAAGAAAAAGAGAATCAAATGAATCGGCCAGACTTTTGGAATGACAAAGAAGAAGCGGATCGAATTTTAGGAGAAATCAGTTCGTTAAAAAAAGAAACGAGTGAATGGACCGATTTAAAAGAAGAAAATACTTCCTGTTTAGAAATGTGTGAACTATTATTGGATGAAAAAGATGATTCCTTACATCAGGAATTGGAACGAAACCTACAGGAGCTTCAGGAAAAATTAGAAAAACAATCCCTACTTCTTCTTTTGAATGGACCCTATGACAAAAACAATTGTATCTTAGAAGTTCATGCTGGTGCCGGAGGAACGGAAGCCTGTGATTGGGCCATGATGCTTTATCGAATGTATTTACGTTACTGTGAGAAAAAGGGTTATAAAACCGAAGTCATCGATTATCTAGATGGAGAGGAAGCAGGAATCAAAAGTGCTTCAATTCGGGTCACAGGGACCAATGCCTATGGATACCTAAAATCCGAAAAAGGCGTCCATCGACTTGTGAGACTTTCCCCATTTGATGCCGCCAATAAAAGGCATACTTCTTTCGCTTCGATTGATATTATTCCAGAATTTGACCATACTATCAATGTAGAGATTAATGAAAAAGACTTAAAAATTGATGTTTATCGTTCGAGTGGATGTGGAGGACAAGGAGTGAATACAACGGATAGTGCGGTACGAATTACCCATCTTCCAACCAAGATTGTAGTGACGTGTCAAAATGAACGAAGTCAAATTCAAAATAAAGAACAAGCGATGAAAATGTTAAAAGCCAAACTCTATCTATTAGAGGAAGAGAAAAAAGCCAAAGAATTAAATGATGTCAAAGGTACCTATCAAAATATAGAGTTTGGTTCTCAAATACGAAGTTACGTAATGCATCCGTATTCTATGGTGAAAGATCATCGTACCAATTACGAAACAAGTAACGTAGCGAAAGTATTGGATGGAGACTTAGATAATTTGATTGAAGCCTATTTGAAAGGAGAATTACGATGAAATTTCCATGGAATAAGAAAGACAATTCTCAAGAAATTCTAAAAAAGGTATATCAAAAATCAAGAATCAAAAGATACGTTGGATTAGTGGCAGGAATTCTTTTAATTTCTATCGCATTTAACCTATTTTTACTCCCGAATAATATTGTTTTTGGAGGAGTGAGTGGTATTTCAATTATCACCAAGAGATTATTTGGATGGAGTCCTTCGTTAGTCATCATGATTAGTTCTCTTTTCCTTTTAGTGGTTAGTTTCATCGTCTTGGGAAAGAAGCAAACGATGGGTTCTATTTTAGGATCGATTCTTTTCCCGATTTTTGTTGAAATCACTGCCAATATTGGGCAACTCATTCACTTCGATAACCTAGAAATGCTTCTCTGTGCTATTTTTGGTGGAATTCTCTATGGTGCGGGGGCAGGACTGGTCTTCAAATGTGGTTTTACTACTGGAGGAACGGATATCATCAATCAAATCATTTCTAAGTATGCCAAAATTAGTATGGGAAATGCGATGTTGATGAGTGATGGTCTCATTGTACTAAGTGGTGTGACTGTTTTTGGAATCAATAAATTAATGTATGCGATTATTGTTGTTTATCTAATTGGAATCATGACCGATAAAGTGTTATTAGGAATTTCTGATTCCAAAGCTTTCTATATCGTCACTGAAAAAGAAACGGAAATCAAAGATTACATTTTGAACCAACTAGGTCATGGAGTAACTGTATTCAACGCAAAAGGCGGGTATTCCATGGAACCTCGCCAAGTATTACTTTGTGTAGTGCCAACCAGTGAATACTTTCGTCTCAAAGAAGGGATACATGCCATCGATGAACATGCCTTCTTTGTGATCACCGATGCTTATGAAGTATTTGGAGGAGAATAATGGCTATATTAGAAAAAGGAAAAGAAAATACAATAAATATCTTAGAGGAAATTAAAAAGAAAAAATTAGTAAAAAGATACGTGATTCTAATTATTTCTCTTTTTATTTCCGCTTTATATTTCAACTTACTTCAGTTACCAACCCAAATTGTGACAGGTGGAAGTACCGGAATTTCCATTATTTTAAAGTACTTTTTTGATTTTAATCCATCTACCGTTGTATTTTTAATTAGTATCATTTTATTAATCGTAGGGACGTTTTTTCTAGGATTTGAGAATACTTCTGGAGCCTTAGTTTCAACCATTGTCTATCCCATATTTATCGAAATTACTTCTTCGATTGGAGACTATCTAGTCATCGATTTTTCCGATAAGATTTTAATTTCTATTTTTATTGGAATCTTATCCGGAATTACGACAGGACTAGTCTACAAAGTAGGATTTAGTAATGGAGGAATTGCCATCATCAGTGAGATTATTTCAAAATACAAGAAGATTCCGATTTCTACCGTTAGTTTTATAACCAATATGATGATTGTCTTCATCGGAGGACTTTCCTTTGGATGGAATATGGTCATGTATGCGGCTATTATTTTGTATATCTATAGTGTCGTACTCGATCGAGTATTAATCGGTGTATCTAAAAATAAATGTCTTCATATTATGACTTCTAAAGAAGAACAAGTGAAAGATTATATAATTCATGAACTACATCACGGGGTTACCATTTTAGATGCCCAAGGAGGTTTCTTACAAAAGAAACGAAAAGCCTTAATGACCGTGATTCCAAATCGAGAATATTTCAAATTAAAAGAAGGAATCAAAGAAATTGATGAAACAGCCTTTTTTATCGTAACGGACTCTTACCAAGTCTATGGGGGAGAGTAAAAATAGAAAAGAAAGAAGAGAAAATCACCGAAACCTCTTTTTTTTTGACGTCAAATACCAAAAATACCAGAAATAACCAGTCGAAATAGAGAAGAATCTTTGGTTATTTGTCACTTTCCATGGTATAATCTTGATATAGGAAAGGATAGGTGAAATATGGAACTAATTAGAATTAAAGATGTTAGTAAACAATACCAGAATGGTGTCACCGCAATCTACGACCTAAATCTAAAGATAAAAAGAGGAGATTTTGTATTTATCATCGGTAGTACCGGATGTGGAAAATCAACGTTAATAAAAATGCTTTATCGTGAGGAAAAACCAACGAGAGGAGAAATCATTGTTGGAGGACTCAATGTAGCAAGACTTAGAAATGGTCGAGTTTATAAATTAAGAAGAAGACTAGGAATTGTATTCCAAGATTATCGATTATTACCGAAATCGACGGTATATGAAAATGTCGCTTTTGCCTTAGAGGTGATTGGGGCTCCAAGAGAAGAAATTAATCGAAAAGTATTAAGGGCACTAGAACTCGTCGGATTAAAAGGAAAAGTAAGACAGTATCCAGATCAATTATCAGGTGGAGAACAACAGAGAGTCGCCATCGCAAGAGCGATTGTCAATGAACCAAAAATTCTTCTTTGTGACGAACCGACAGGAAACTTAGATCCGGAAAAAAGTATCGAGATTATGAATTTACTAGATAATATCAACAAGACATTAGGAACAACCATCGTAATGGCAACCCATAACAGAGAAATCGTCAACGCTTTCAAGAAGAGAGTTGTCATTTTGAAAGAAGGACGACTCGTCAAAGATGTCGAGAAAGGAACGTATGATGATGAAGCCATTTAGAATGTTTTTTCGGAGTATCAGAGATGCTTTCCGAAGTGTATTTAGAAACTTTTCCTTATCGCTTGCCTCTATCTCTTGTATTACCATCACTTTAATTATTGTAGCGATTGCCTTGTTGGTATCACTCAATGTCAATAATTTTTCAAAATTAATTAAAGAAGACGTGACCATTGTCGTATATGTAGATAGAGAAGTAAACGAAGACGAAGTTGGTGTCATTCGTGCCAAATTGAATGAAATGGACAACATCGCCTCAATCGAATATAAATCCAAAGCACAACTCAAAGAAGAAATGCAAGCCTCATCGACGATGTTAGAAGCGGCGATGAAAGAGTGGAGTGAAGAGGAAAACCCTTTAAAAGATACCTTCCAAATTAAAGTCGAAGATATTGAACAAATTAAAGACACCGCCTCGACAATTGAAAAAATAGACGGAATTAATTATGTAGACTATGGAGAAACCATGATTAATCGATTCCTATCAGCCTTCAAGGTATTAGAAAAAGGAACGGTCATCGCTGTGATTTTACTAATCCTAGTTACAATTTTCTTAATTGTAAACACGATTAAATTAACGATTTTCTCAAGAAAAAGAGAAATTTCTATTATGAGATTGGTAGGTGCAAGTAATCTTTCGATTAAAATGCCATTTGTAATCGAAGGAATGGTTCTTGGAATGATAGGAGCCATTATTCCGGTACTAATTGTCATTTACGGATATTACGCATTATATAATCATTTTGATGGGCAGTTATTCTCTCCATTGATTCAATTAATTACACCAGAACCATTTATTTACGGAATCTCACTTGTGATCCTCGGAATCGGTATGTTAGTAGGAATTATCGGAAGCTATCAAGCGGTAAGGAGGTATTTAAAAGTATAATGAATAAAGGAGTTCAAACAATTGTCATAGTATTGATGTTAGTATCCTTATTGCCAATCACCGTTCAGGCCGAAGATTTGACATTTGGTCAAATTCAAGATGAATTGGCAAAAGCTCAAAAAGAATTACAAGACAATAAGAACGCAATTAATAATAAAAAAGACCAAATCACGCAAGATAACGCAACGATTCAATCATTAAAGAACGATATAGAAGACATGAGTCAAGAAGTAGTTACACTTCAACAAGAAATTGTAGATGCCAACGAAGAAATAGGAAACAAAAAAGAACAAACAAAAGACTTAATTACGTATTACCAAATGAGTCAAGGAGAAAATCTATATCTAGACTATGTCTTTGGAGGAGAATCCATTACGGATTTAGTATATCGTATCTCCATTGTGGAACAAATTTCAGAATATAATGAACAAATGGTAAATGACTTACAAGATTTAATCGAATCGAACGAAAATAGAAAAGTAGTTCTAGCGAATAAACAAGATGAATATGAAGAAAAAATGAAAAACTTAGAAGAGGAAATTCAAAAATTAAATAGTTCCATCGAGACGATGAGTGGTCTTTCTCCAAGTCTAGAAGATCAAGTAAAAGACAAGGAAAATCTTGTAAAATACTACAAAGAACAAGGATGTAAAAATCGTGGAGACGTAATTGGAAGAGATTGTGCTGTATCAAGTTCAAACTCGACGTTCCGTCGACCATTTCAAACAGGATATGTAACAAGTTTTACAGGAATTCGTTGGGGATCTCTCCACCGTGGGATTGATTTAGGTAGTCCACAGGGAAGAAATACACCACTTTACTCGATAGGAAATGGAATTATTACGAATGTATATCACGACAATAATGGAGCGTTATGTTTGATTATTCAGTATCGTACTTCAGATGGAAAATATTATTCCGCCTTGTATGCTCACTTAAGTAGATATGCCCCAGGAATTTATGTCGGTATGCCACCAAAAGAAGTAACGACGAATACACTAGTAGGATACATGGGAGATACCGGATATGCTTTTGGTGTTCACCTTCACCTAGAAGTATACCCATGCCGTATTTATGTAGATAACGAATGTAGTTCTTGGAATAAATATGTATCGTTCGCTAGTAAAATGTTTAATCAAGGATACAAAGGATCCGAAAGTGTGATTGATTTTCCAAGTAGAACCTATCAAACTTGGTATGCAAGATAAAAACAGGAATTTCCTGTTCAGACTGTTGACAAACTACATTTTTAGAAAAAATTAAAATTTGAAAAATCTAAAAGTGGGAGAAAAAGTTTAAAATAGAGTATTATTTGATATTAAAAATTCAAATTTACTCTTTTTTTAGTACCAAAGTGGGAGATTAAAAAAGCCGATTGACAAAGCCGGTTTGAAAAACCGACTTTGTCAACGGCCTGAACAGGAATTTCCTGTTTTTTCTTTTTTTCCACAAAATAGTGGATAAAAAATAGTGAAGAAAAAGGTAAATACAAAAAAGTCACCAATCTGTGGATAAAGGCAAATAAAAAAATCCACGAAGATGTGGAAAAGACAATAAAGAGGAAAAATCCAGAGGCAATGTGAAAAAAATAAATGAAACGAAAAAAATCCACAGAAAGTGTGGAAAAAAGAAAAATCATAAAAGGGTAGAAAAAAGGGAAAGAGGATAAGAACTGTAAAAAAACGAAAAGTTTTTTCTCTTTTTTTGAAAAAAAGGCTTCCTTTTGAAAAACCATGGTATACTGAAGGAAAGGTAGGTGTTTTATGAAAAGCGTAGCGATTAAAGGACAAAAACAATTTGAAGTCAAAGAAATCGAAGAACCAGTGAGTAAAGATGGATACGTAGTCCTAGACGTGAAAAAAGCAGGAATCTGCGGTTCCGATATTCACTATTGGGTTAGTGGACAACCAGAAGGATTAGTAATGGGACATGAATTCTGTGGAATTGTGACTGATCCAGGAGCAAGAGAGGATTTAAAAGTAGGAGACAGAGTAACTGCTTTACCAATTTCTCCTTGTGGACATTGTTCTGCTTGTATGACAGGAAATCCACAATATTGTAGAGAAACTTGGACCAATGCAAGTGGACTTTCTCTAACCCATCCAGGTGCCTATGCACCAAAATTAGCAGTTCGTCCAGATATGGTAATCAAAGTACCGGACACAATTACGGACGAAGAAGTATCGATGGTAGAACCAACTGCAGTAGGACTTCATGCCATCCATTTGGCTGACATCAAAGTAGGAGCCAAAGTTCTTGTCATCGGTGCTGGAATTATCGGATTAGTTTCTGCCATGTTTGCGAAAAAAGAAGGAGCTAGCTATGTAGCAATTTCAGAAACCAATGAAGCACGTGGAAAGAAATCCGTAGAGTTAGGTGTAGCGGATGAATGGTTTGATGCAAAAAAAGAAACCTTCATGAATGACATCATGACAAAGACCAACGGAGGATTTGATGTAGTCATCGAATGTTGTGGAAATGCTCCAGCCGTAAGCAGTGCTTTGATGACGGCAAGACCAGGAGGAACCGTAGTATTGGCAGGAGTAGCTCTTGGTTCAATTACGATTCCAACGGTAGTGGCTGTTATGAGTGAATTGACCTTAAAAGGAGCCATCGCTTATACAAAAGAAGAATTCCAAACTTGTATTGATTTAATGGCTAACAAGCAAATCGATGTTACAAAATTTGTATCGAAAGTCGTAAGTCTAGAAGAAGTACAAGCTTCTTTCGAAGAATTAACTTGTGGAACTTCAGATTCTATTAAAATTCTAATCGATCCTGCAAAATAAGAAAAACCGGAGTAGGAGAAATCCGAAACGTTTTTTTTTGCCCAAAATCCGAAAAAACAGAAGCAGGGAGGAAAGAAAAGAATAAAATAAACTAGGTGAAGTCTATGAAAATTATCGTTCAAAAAACCAATTTCTACCTCGATAAGGATTTCTTTCGCGAGGTGATTGATTTTCCTATTGTAGATGGAGTTTCTTTAAATGTCGTTTTCAACACAGAAAAAAAGCTCCTCGTATATAGCGATACGCCTGCGGGAAACTACACCATTCAAAAATTTCAAAGTATTCCTGTCGACTCTTTAAAAGAATCCAATATTTTATACTTAGAAACAGCCTTAGAAGAAATTCGTAAAAAGAATCCCCAACTACAAATTTATTTGAATTTAATCCCTGTCAATATTAATATTATTGATGAAGAAAGTCTCAGGGAAATCAATCAAATGAATGAAGAATACGTAGAGAGTCTCGAAGAACTTATGAAGAAAAATAAAGATCTAAATCTTTTTCTTCATTCCATTAGTAGAAGCCTCTTAAAACTAATTCAACAAAAAAATCTAACTTCCCAAATAGGAGCTGTCATTTATGCTGGAGATTTAACACCTATCGACGTAAAATATTATATTTTTCCGACTTATATGATTGATGATACCATTTTTGAAGAATTAATCAAACAAGAAAAAGAAATCGTAATTTATGTGAGTGATGAAAATGATTTGGCTGTCATTACAGAAAAGTACAATAGTCCTAAATCGACGGCTGTTTCCCAACAGATGTTACCGCATTTAACTTTTATGGTAAACCATCCATTATTAATCGAAAAAATATTTTCAAATAAAAAATAAAATTGACAAATTAAGTGAAATGGCCAGGAATCTTTTCCTGATTCATGATTCCTATGATAAAATAAAAAAGAAGAGACATAATAAAAAAGGAGGGTTTCCTATGGCAAATTTTAAAAATTTATTTGGAGAAGAACAAGAATATCAATGCTTGAGTTGTGATATTGCGAATCATAAAATTATTCCACCAGGAGGATACATCTATGAAGATGATTTTATCAATGTAAGTGCTGATCCAGAAATTCCTATTGAAGGATTTGTTGTCCTAGGAGTAAACAAACACGTAAAAAGTTTATGTGATTTTACCGACGAGGAAAGAAATCGCATTATGGAAGTATTGAATAAGACGATTCAAGTAATCAAAAGAGAAGGAATTAGTAAAGAAGTATTCCTAATTCAAGAAGAGACATCTCAACATTTTCATATTTGGATTGTTCCAACTCATGAGTGGATGAATAATGTGGGAAAAGATGTGCGAAACCTACAGAAAATCATTGACTACAGTAAAGACCGAGTAACGGAAAAGAGTTTAAAAGAGATTGTAACTACCATTGAAAAAATAAAAAAAGGATTTTTAGAAGTACAAGAAAAATAGGAGTACAAAATGAAGCCAAGAAAAATAGCCATCTTTACCGATGCCCATGGGCTTTTCGAACCGACCCAAGCAGCCTTAGAGGATATGAGGAAAAGAGGTATTACAGAAATCTATTCTTTGGGAGACAACATAGGAGTTGGACCGAATCCAAAAGAAGTGATGGATTTACTAGAAGAGAATGGAGTTGTTTCTCTCGCAGGAAATGCGGAAGAATACGTAACACTCGGTATCGAACCGTTCGCCTCATACTTTCATTTAGCGAAAACAAAAAGTCAATTATGGACTATCTCTAAACTAAACGAACACCAAAAAGGAATCATTTCCTTATTTCCTCGTTCGATTGAATTATTGGTAGGAGGAAAGAAAATCGGATTATGTCATTTTGCGAATGATGTGCGCTTTGACTTTGAAAGTCATAGTACCTGGACTTATCAATCCCAAATTGATAACGGTCTTCCAGGATATGAACAGTTTTATCATACGAATAGTCCCCAACAACTACAATATATGGAAGGCATGATAAAAAAATATGGAAAAGATAGTCCAATGATGAGGGGAATTGTATCAGCTTATCAAGAACCTTTATTTCAAAGAAAAAGAGTGGATTTTTTTGATGCGGTCATCCAAGGACACGTGCATTGGAAAATTTATGAAAAAGCCGATTCGACAGATTTTTATTCTCTTCGGGCAGTAGGAATGGCCTACCAAAAAGATCCGATTGATACTGCTTTCTACGTAGTACTAACAGAAAAAGAAGAAGGGTATGATTTAGAAGAAGTCCTAGTCAAGTTTGATCGGGAGAAAATGGAATACAGTATTTTAAATAGTGATTCTCCGGATACTACGATTCAAAAATTTACTAGTATGAAAAGATAAAACAAGGAGAGGGTTCTCCTTTTTTTGATGAGAAATCTTTCCGTATTGGGACTTTTTTATGACCAAAAACTTCCCTTTTTAAGTATTGGGAATCATCTTGTCTTCTTTTTGGTTTGATGTTAAAATAAGTTGATAAGTTTTTTGGGAATCAATCCCTTTCTTTTGAAAAGGAAGCATGGAAATCCTCTCTTATGAAAAGAGAAACAAGGAGGAAAGTATGTTTGAATTAGTATCAAAGTATCAACCTAGTGGAGATCAACCACAAGCGATAGAAAAATTAGTAACAGGAATTCAAAATAACGAAAAGTATCAAGTTTTATTAGGGGCTACTGGAACAGGAAAAACTTTTACGATTGCGAATGTAATTCAACAAGTAAATAAACCAACTCTTGTTTTAGCACACAATAAAACGCTCGCAGGACAATTATACAGTGAACTGAAAGAATTGTTTCCTAAAAATCATGTTGCTTATTTTGTTAGTTATTATGATTATTATCAACCAGAAGCCTATGTTCCTTCGACCGATACGTATATTGAAAAAGATTCCTCTATTAATGACGAAATTGATGAATTGCGACATTACGCTACCAGTATGCTTTTATCTTATTCGGATGTCATTGTAGTAGCGAGTGTTTCCTGTATTTATGGAATTGGAGAAGTAGAAGAGTATCGTAATAAAATGCTCAGTTTGGGAGTAGGAGATACCATCGAGCGAAATACGGTAATGGCAAAACTGGTAGAGATGATGTACGAAAGAAATGATTTAGATTTTAAACGTGGTACGTTTCGAGCCAAAGGAGATGTCTTAGAAGTCATTCCAACCAATCAAAATACGAGAGGATATCGTATCGAATTTTTTGGAGATGAGATTGATCGTATCAGTGAAATTGATACTTTAACAGGTGCCATTATCCAAAATAAAAAAACAGTAAGTATCTTCCCCGCTAGTCATTTCGTAACGAGTGATGAAAAATTACTAGAAGCGACCAAGAGAATTCGTCAAGAACTAGAAGAACGAATTCAATACTTCAAGGACAATCATAAACTTCTCGCTGCCGAACGGATAGAACAAAGAACCAATTATGATCTAGAAATGTTAGCGGAAACAGGGTTCTGCCGCGGAATTGAAAATTATTCGAGACACATGGCCCTAAGAGGAGAAGGAGAGACTCCTACCACTTTAATGGATTTCTTCCCTAAAGATTTTTTATTGGTCATTGATGAATCCCATGTGACAATACCACAAGTAAGAGGAATGTATAATGGTGACCGAGCACGCAAAATGAATTTGGTGGAATACGGATTTCGTCTTCCGAGTGCCCTAGATAATCGACCTTTAAAATTTGACGAATTCGAAAAGAAAATTCACCAGGTTATCTGTGTTTCTGCGACTCCAGGAGATTATGAATTAGAGAAAACCAATCAAAAATTTATTGAACAAATTATTCGTCCGACGGGGTTATTGGACCCAACGATAGAAGTAAGAAAAACTGAAGGACAGATTGACGATTTAGTAGGAGAAATTCGCGAAAGAATTGAGCGAAATGAAAGAACACTCATCACCACTTTAACCATTCGAATGGCCGAAGAACTCACCAACTACCTAAAAGATATCGATATCAAAGTAGCGTATCTTCATACAGAGGTAAAAACGCTAGAACGATTGAGAATTATTCGGGATTTACGATTAGGAAAATACGATTGTATCGTAGGAATCAATTTACTTAGAGAGGGAATCGATATTCCAGAAGTGAGTTTGATTGCCATTCTAGACGCAGACAAAGAAGGATTTTTACGTAGCGAGAGAAGTCTCATTCAGACCATTGGGCGATGTGCGAGAAATGCGAATGGACACTGTATCATGTATGCCGACCACATAACAGAAAGTATGGAAAAAGCCATTCAAGAAACCAAACGACGTCGTGGAATTCAAGAAGAGTACAACCGTGTTCATCAAATCACACCAAAGACAATTGAAAAAGAAATTAGAGAATTGATTTCAAATATTGATGAAGAAAATGGTAAGACAAAGAAACCACAAAAACAAGATAAGAAGGAACTTTTGAAGACCATAACAGAACTGGAAGAAGAGATGAAAAAGGCTGCCAAAGAATTGGATTTCGAAAGGGCAATGGAATTAAGAGATATTCTTTTTGAAATGAAAGTAGGAATGTAGATGAATCTAAAAAAAAAACCGATAGAAAAGAAGAAAAATCTACTACCCTCTAGGTGAAAAGATGACGCATTTTAAAAAAGTTTATATCGAAATTACCAATCAATGTAATCTTTCCTGTTCGTTCTGTAAAAATAATCAAAGAGATAAAAAATTCATGACGAAAGAAGAGGTAGAGATACTTCTCCAAAAATTGGGTTCTACAACGGACTATCTATATCTTCATGTGAAGGGAGAACCATTGCTTCATCCACAACTCAAAGAAATTTTAGAATTAGCCAACCAATATGGAAAAAAAGTAAACATTACAACGAATGGAACTTTGTTAAAAGAAAAAGAAGAAATTTTATGGAATAGTCCTGCCATTCGTCAAATCAATCTTTCCCTTCATAGCGAAAATCAAAAAGAGACATACCTAGAAGATATTTTTTCTTCGGTAGAAAGACTTTCTCAAAAATACAGCATCGTCTATCGTTTTTGGACTTTAAAAAATGGAAACTTTGATAAAAAATCCACAGAAATGGTGGAAAAAATCATTCAAGAATATCATTTATCCACAGAAATGGTGAATAAAATAAAAAGGGAATCCAATGTCAAAATAAAAAACAATCTCTATCTAAATAAAGCCAATTTATTCTTATGGCCTGATATTCACAATTCCTACCAAAACGAAATAGGGTATTGTCATGCCTTAAAAGATCAAATCGCAATTCTTGTCGATGGAACAGTCGTACCTTGTTGCCTAGATGGGGAAGGTGTTCTAAACCTAGGAAATCTTTTGACAGGAACACTCGAAGAAATTCTCAAGAATCCTAAAATAGAACAAATGAAAAAAGGATTTCAAAATCGAAAAGTATCCGAAGAATTATGTAAGCACTGTAATTTTAAAGAAAAGTTTGATCGAAAGAAAAATTGAATTGAGAAAGAAAAATTTGATTGAAAAACAAAATCCTTGCCAAAATAACAGGATTATGATATAATATGCCCTACCGAAAAGGGGAAAGAATATGAATGTATTGGACTTGTTAGACAAAGAGTTAAAAGAAAAGGGAACCAACTGGAGTATCGAAGAAAAAGCAAGATATCTCTATATCAGAAGTTGTGAACTATTTACTTATGACCCTAGATACAAACTCTATCATATGTTACGAAAAGAAGAAAAAATTCAAGAATTAAGAGAAAAAGAAATCGATTTAGAACATGTCGATGATTTTCGTGTGATTTGTTCTTCCTACAGTCTTTCTGTCCTTTCTTGCCTTCTCCAAGAACTTTTAAATATAGATAGTGAACTACGCGGACGAGGACATGCGTGGATTACTTGTAAAATAGGAGAGGTTCCTTATACTTTAGATGCCAGTTTGAACGATTTAAGTAGAGTAAAAATGAAATTATTAACCAAAGGATTTCATCTAGTTCAGGAACCTTTCTTATTTAAAAATCATTTGAAACAAATCGATCAAGAAGTCGGATATATCACGGAAGACTATCGAAACGAAGAAATCAAAAGAAAAGGATATGAACTAAAATTAAAAAAAGAATTTTCCCAAGAAGAAATTCTAAAAATGAAACTCCAAGTGATGAAAGAAGCCATTCAAAAGTTTTCCACTAGACACTTTTATAATGATTGTTACTACTTAATAGGATACTTATCTATAAAGTTTTTAACGGATCAAGAATTTTCGAATCGAAGAGAAATCCGTTTATTAGAAGAAGGAAATCCAGAAAAAGAGATAGCCAATCTCCAAATCTTTGATATCAATGGACAAAAAATCCCTTATATTTTGGAAAAAGAAGAAGGTCTTTATACTTTTAGGGAAATCAGAGAAGAAGAAATCGAGGAAAAGAAGAAAAAGTACAAATTTTTCTATAGGTACTAAGAAAAAACTTGACAAAGTGTATAAAATACGATAAGATAACCCTCCTAATGAAAATTAGGATGAAAAGAGGGGGACTCAAATGTTGAATTTAAAAATCCCAAACTATTATGATTTAGGGAAAATGTTCTTTGGATTTGCTGATACACTGAACCCAAATGCAGACCGAAATGAAAGTCAAATCGTTCCGAAAATCGTTGTTTTAGAAAAACAGAAAGAAAATAAATATATACCGATTCATCCATATGAATATCATTCCATTTATAAAATTACACCGATGGCATCTTACATGAAAGAGTCAGAAATGGGATGGTTCATCAGTGAAGGAAAGATAAAAGAAGTCATTGAGCGAACGGGTTTAGAAGAAGCAAGAGTCTTAGAAATGGATATAACAAAAAAAGAAAAAGTACTAAAGCGAGCAGCCTAGTATTTTTTTATATATTAGGAATTTGCTTGGAAAATGAAAAAGTAGTCAACTAGATAATTGCACTACAAAACAATACATATAAATAATGTACTTTTAGGATATATAATAAATTTTAATCTTCTTTATACTCGTATACCTTTCCCTTATAATTTTTGTAATAAAGAGGAGTCATAATACCATCACATTTATCTAACATATTAACGAGTGAAAAAGGAAGTAATAATAGAAGAAAAATAATATTAAAGTTAGAAAGATATTATGAAAAAATGAGAAATGCAAG
>CANQHQ010000021.1 GCA_947623825.1 uncultured Bacilli bacterium | reverse complement strand
TCTCTTAACGCTATCGCTTTTTCAGCTCTCACCCGCATAGCGGGTGGTTTTATTATGTTCCTATCCCGGAACATAAACAAAAAAAGAGAGCCATGCTCTCTATTCTCCTCCTGTTCCATCATCAATACTGAATTGAAGATCAAATTTTACATCTCCACCAGATTCATTATCTTCACAGTCTACATCTTGTCCTTCTATCCACATATAAATTCTTACCTTCGTAATACCAGGACTTAATGTGAAAAGTTCTTGATATTGAGTACCAGAAATCCCATCATGGTAAGTTGAAATTGGGGTTACTTTTTCAAAATATGTCTCATTTGTACTATCTAAAGCTTGTGCATTCCCTCCGCCAATATCAGCCTTTACACCATAATATTCTACTGCTTTACTATCATTATTTTCTATTGTCTTGGAATATGTGTTTAGTGCATGAGTGATGGCAGAGTCCTTATGGGTATCCGCATTCGGTTCCCAAATTTTTGCTTTTCCACTATTGGCAGTCGTGTCATTCAAAGCCTGTACTGTGGCAGCTGGAGAACCTGCTGGTGCGTTTCCACTTAGTAAGAAGCTGACACGTGCGGCATTTTGAATTCCAGTGTCAGTATCTCCGGCACTTACTTTTGACTTGTTTGTCAAATAAATGTTCGTTTCATTTTGTACTTGAAAGAAGAAATCAAATACTACAAAGTGTCCTCCTGTTCCTTGCTGTTCTACATTCGTTTCAGCAGTTAGCTTAAATTCTCCGCTTTCCTCATCAGCTCCTACTGATCCTAAGAACATTTGTTGTGTTCCCTCTCCGGCATTGATTCCTCCTACGGAAGAAACAGGCGATAATGCTTCGGCTGGTAATTGGTTGTTATTCTCTGGATACGTACTACTTTCAGCGAGTACGGTTTGTAAATCATCATTCGTAATTACGGATTTCCAGTTTGTTCCGTCTACTGAAATTTGTAGACCACTGGATGCGGTTACACTAACATCTACTGTACTAACTGTAACAGTTTTGTTTGCGGTGAACCATGCATACGTTGCTGTCGATAACATAATTGTTGTTAATAGTAGTAATAGTATTAGGGAAGATAGTCTTTTTTTCTTATCTTTTTTGCTTTTCTTTTTTGCCATTTTTTCACTCCTTTTTTATTTTATTATTTTATTAATATGCTCTTCTGTGATTTTCATTTCTAATTTGATTTCTCCCCCAATAATGGCGTCCACACATTCTGGGTCATCACCTTCGAGCCATATAACAATGGTAAATCGATCTCTATCTCCTGGACGAAAGTCTTTTCTTTGTTCTAGGATGATAGGATTTTCATCTCGAAACATTTCTGTTCCTTCTTCTGGTTCTCCACTCAACTCATTCTTTTTCGCATAAATGGTTTTTTCTCCATTGAGAATGACCATAAATCGAACGGCATCATCGACGTTTTTAATTACATCTAACTGTTCTACCTCGTACCAATAGTTTTGAATTTCTTTTCCTTGATTTTCGATGTAAAATGTATACGCAATGTAATTGGGTCCATTATGAGAACCTTTGTACTCATCGTCGATATTTTCAGGTAACCATTTGACTGAAATGTTATCTAAAAATTCAATTTTCGATGCTTCTAATTTTCGTCGTGCGGTCGGATCTTCTGGATCGTCAAAAATGGCAATTCCACTTTTTAACGTTTCATTAGAATCCAATGTAATTGTGAATTTACCTTCACTGTAGATAATTCTTAAGATAATATATAAGGCAATTAACAAAAGTAGTAAGGTCAATAATGCAATCTTTACTATTCGTTCTTTTCTCTTTTTTTTACGGATTTTGTCTGCCGTTACAATTACTTCATTCTTCATGGCAACTCCTAAATTCGTCTTATTACTACCCTCTACTATGCATACAGTTTAGCATAATCTTCCGCTGGTTTCAATCTTTCCTTCGATTTTATTTTTTTTTGACGTAAATTTGACATCCTTCGACATAAATAAGATTAAATGATCAAAACTATCCGTTCCAAAACTTTTGTTATGTTGATAAAATTACTGATAAATGATAAAATATCAGTAGATTTGTCAAAGGGAATCATTATGGAAAGAATGACAATAGAAGAATTTCAAGGAGAAAGTAATATTGAAATTATTGAATCAATTATGAAAATGAATCATGGTTATGTTACTTCCAAAGAACTGGATCATTTCGGTATTCATAGAATGTATCTCAATGCTATGTGGAAAAAAGGGATAGTAGAAAAAGTTGCGAATGGTATTTATATTGATTCTAGTAAAATAGAAGATAGTTATTATGTTTTTAGTCTTAGTATGCCTAATACCATATTTTCTCATATGACCGCCCTTTATTTTCATGGACTTTCTATTAAGGCTCCAAATGATCAATACGATATAACGGTTAGAAAAACATATAATAGTAAACATCTTAAAAACCATAATGTATTTTACGTACCAGATGATATATATGAACTAGGTCTAACAGAAATAGAGACTCCAATGGGTAATAAAGTAAGAGTATATGATATCGAAAGATGTATATGTGACATTATTAGATCTAAAAATAGAATGGATTCTGAACATGTTAAATATAGTATTAGAGAATATATTAAAAGAAAAGATAAAGATCTTATGAAACTATCTAAATATGCTGATAAAATGGGGATTAAAAAAGAAGTAATGGATTATGTGGAACTATTTTATGAATAGTATGGAATTAAAAGATAAATTAAAAAATATTTCTAGAGAAAAGAATGTAGATTTTAATACATTACTTAGACTTTATATGTATGATAGATTTTTGGAAAGACTTTCAAAAAGTAAATATCGAGATAATTTTGTATTAAAAGGGGGATTCTACTTAAGTACTTTATTCGGAATAGAGAATAGAGCAACGATGGATATTGATACGGCTTTTAGAAATGCTAATTTTGATGAAGAAACAATCGTTAAAATGATAAAAGAAATAGTATCCATTAAAATTGATGATTGTGCCAAATTAAATTATGTATCAATCGCATCAATCAGAGAGGAAGAGGAATATGGAGGATTTAGGGTAACTATAGAAGTTATATATGAAACTATGAAACAATCTTTTCATATTGATATAGCCACAGGAGATCCAATTACACCCAAAGAAATAAGATATAAATATTTAATAATTACATAAATTTATATGCTTATAATATGGAAACAGTATTAGCAGAAAAGATTGAAACAATTCTAAATAGGCTTGAATTAAATGGAAGAACGAGGGATTTTTATGATATTTACTTAATTTACACAAAAGAGTGGAAAAATATAAATATTGATCACTTTAGAAAAGCAATAGAAAATACATTTGTTAAAAGAGAATATAATGGGAATCCATATGAAGCATTCGATATGATAAGAAATAGTGATGTATTAAAAGAAAGATGGAATAAATATCAAAAAAACTTTGTTTATGCAGAAGGTATAGAGTTTGATGAAGTAATGAATTGCTTAGAAATAATGATTGAACAATTGGAACCAGTAGGAGTTTAGTGGTGAAATAAATGAAACGAAATATCTTATTTCCATAGATAAGCTTGATTCATCACAAGAATATTATAAAATGGCTATGTGTAAAGGAGAAAAGGAAGTTCCTTTGTTTCCTTGACTTTCCTTTTTTTTGACTTTATAATTCTTGTATAGGATAAGGAGGTGGGTCTACCTATGCGCATTCGAAAGAAAGCGCTTATCTTACTGGCTATGATATCGTTATTGAATTGTTTGGTTTTGATTCAAGATACCTACTCTAAGTATAAGTCAGAAGCAAGTGGATCTGCCAATATTTCTATCGCTCGTTGGAATATTTTAGTCAATGAGGCGGATATTAAAAATAATCGAGATTTTTCACAAATGATTACTCCTGTTTTTGAAGAAACAGAAGATATTGCTGGTGGGGTCATCGCCCCTACTTCCGAAGGATACTTCGATCTTGTGATTAATTACGAGGGTGTGGATGTTTCTTTTGATTATAGTTTAAATGTCCAAGTCAGTGGAAGTAGTGGTGTAACCGATTTGAAAATTATTGGTTATCGTATCGATGAGGAAGATGTTGTCTCTTTAAATTCTTCTAGTTATGCGGTCACTCAGAAAGTAAAAAGAGAAGAGGCCAAGAAAACGGTTTCTTATCGTTTCTTTGTTACTTGGGATGATTCATCTGAAGCGACGATGAACAATGTAGCAGATACAGAGGCAACTACGGTTGGTAAGAAAGCGGTATTTGATGTTTCGGCATCGTTTATTCAAAGTACGACTTAATTTACATTTTGTCTTTTAAAAGAAAGCGTTGGCTTTCTTTTTTTTGTTTATACTTGTTCTGCGATGACACGGATTCTCATACTGATACTTGGGGTTTCTGGATTGTTTTCTAAAAACTCGTAGGCTTTCTCACCCCATTCGGTATCGAGTTCATCGTCTCCTGATTCATATTCCCAAGAGACACGGATTTGATAAGTTGCTTCTCCATACTCCGCATCAATTTCTTCTTCTGAAACACGAATATCAATGATAAATGGATATTCTGTCTTTAATTTTGTGGCCAATTCTTCTGAGGTTAAATCGCCTTCTTGGGGTTCTTGCTTTTCGTGAACTCTTCCTTCTTTGGTGGTATATTCCTCATCTAAAATACGGACCGATAAAATTTCAAAAGTGACACGAGCATTGGCTTCACTTTTATTATAAGCTTTTAATTCATGAAGAAAGTCTGGCATTCCTGGATAAATATCCGCTACATCGATGTCGATATAATCGACGATGGGTACATCATCGGCGCTAAATAGGATCTTCCAAGAGCGTACGTGAGCAGTGACTCCTGTCGATACTTCGGTAGCATAAATAAACCAGGCATAGGCATTAAACATCAGTAAGAAAATTAAGATGAGGATATGTCTTAATTTTAGATGTTTTTTAAAGCGTCTCCACGTCGTCATCCACTTCTGTTCGTTCGTTATTTTCTTCTCTTCCTCCATCTTCCTCCTCATCCTCCTTTTCTTCTCTATCTAGAAATAGGCATCTTACAATTTGAATGGATACCATGATAATTACAATTAGAAACAAACTATAATACCCAAGTGGTGTGACCATCACTCGCCCAATGAAACTGAGAAGAACCAATTTATGAGAAACGACTCCTAAAATTTGATGTTCCGCAACAATGGGGTCTTCGGCAAGGTTATTGATTCCTTTGGTTCGGAAATGGTACTCTCCATCTTTTTTCGGAAGCACTTCTACCACTTGGTGGCTGACAATTTTTCCCGCAAAATCATCGACTTCACCAACATAAACTAAGTCGTCTCCTTTACGGATGTCTTCGGCTTTTTTTTCTTTGGTTAATAAAATGTCTCCTACTTCGTATTTCGGCATCATACTTCCAGAGGCAACATTAAAAATTCGATAACCCGCAATTCCCAATTGATTATTACTGAATCGTTGAACAAGAACGACCGCTAAAACAATCAATAACAAAATGGTAAGAAGAGTCTTTCCGATGCGATAAAGAAAACCTAAAAAGGAATGTTCTAAACGATTCTTCATTCTAATCGACTCCTTCAAAATCAAATTCTTTAATTTTATCTAAGAAGTTGTCGATACTTCGAGAAAAGGCGTTTTGTACTTGACGAAGAGAGGCAACATTATTTTGTCTTGAAATTAGAATTTTACTTCCAATCATCTCCTGTAACTTTTCCTCTGGTAAATCGGCATTGATACTCACAATTTTATCGATGAGACTATCCGTTAATTTTTCAATTGTTTCTTCATTGAGTTGGGCAGGAGCAGCTTCTTTACTTAGCGTATTCATCGTTAAATAATCCAAGAGAAAGGCATCGTCCATATAGCGCTTTAATTTATCCTCATCCTCGTAATCTTTGGCTTCTTTTTCTCTCTTGGTGTTGTCATTCATGTGTTCCTGCATATAATTCCACAAATTCATCGCATATTGGAAGTTCGTATTTTTCAAAATTAAGTTAGTTTTTTTGATTGGGGGTCTTACTAAAGCCACGTGTAATTTTTGAAGCATACGATACACTTCGGAATTAGACAAATCGTTGATTTTCATTTCTAATCGTTCAATTCGTTCTGCTACGTTCATTCCATCTTTCGTTCCGTCTTCCATTTTATTCATGATTTTACTTTCCATCGAAAGATTGATATTAATTCTTTCTGATCCTAAGGTCGTGGCGGCTTGATATTCAAATTTTTTTAAATCTTTTAAAGAAGAAGAGGTAATCATATCTCTTTTTTTCATTGAAATAAATGTCTTCATGTTCTGAATGAGTGTATAAATAAAACGATTTTCATAAGTATTATAACTTTCATCTTTGTTTACATTTAAAATTTTTGATGGACGGACATCTCCTGTTTTTTTGTCATAGTCTTGGATTAAATTGGTATTTCGCGATAAATGTTTGATACTTTCTACAGTGATTCTTCGCGCTAATTCAATCTTTACGATTTCTTCTTCATTGATGATAAATCGGTTGGGGTTTCTTAAGATATTATCGATATAACGAATGGTTTCATCCATGACATCAATCCATTCAAAATCACAGACAATCTTATCATAGTCTGTTTTGACATTTAATTTTGAATTTAATTTTTCTCCAAAAGAATCTTTCTTCATATCAGGAGAATTATTATACAATTCAAAAATTTCTAGATCTCTCATGGTTTTCACCTTCCTTTATGAAAGTTTCTTCAATCTTAATAGATACTCGATGCATTCTTTCATCGCACCTTCTCCAAACTTTTGATTTAAGAAATCGACAAATCCATCGATTTCATCACGAATATAAGATACATTCAACTGTTCAAATTTACGAAGAATTTTTCTAGCGATAAAGTAGTCGACTCCTTCGACTTCTCCACCACCGCAGGCGACAAAGACAGGAACGAATTTTTTCATATGCGCGACGATACGGTTACCGAAGGCAATACGGAAATGGGCAATTACGTAATTATCCATTTCTTCGATCTTATCTAATGTTTCTTGACTGATTGGATTTTCTTCGATGGCAGTTTCAAATAGATTGTTTAAGTAACTATAATTAATATCTTGGGCTGGTACGTCTTCTGGTTCAAAGACTTGTCCTTTATCATTGATATCGAGTGGCATCGCACGGTCATATACTTTGTCGGTTACCATGAAGGTAGAGTCGTCGTTGTTGATGGTTCCAATATACCAAATATTCGGTGGAATATGAAGTTTTCCACTATCTAGGTGTACCGGGTCACTTTTCCATGCGCTTGGAACGAGTTCGACAATCCATTCATCTTTGTTCGGCATCTCTAGAATGGATAACATTTCCGCAAAATAGTACTCGACACGAGAGATGTTCATTTCGTCTAGGATGATGGTATAAATATCATCGGTATAACCGGCTTGATACATTTCTTTTAATACTTCTGTTTCGTTGAACTTTTTCGTAAATTCATTGAAGTATCCAAATAATTCGGTTCGGTCTCTCCAAGATGGCTGGACAGAAGCAACACAAGAATCGTGTTTTAAGAACTTTCCCCAGGCATACGCAAGGGAAGTTTTACCAGTTCCAGAAATACCTTGTAGGATTACCAATTTGGTGGAAGCCAAAGCGGAAATAAAGAGGCGAATCATTTCGGTCTTATAATAGAGTTTTAATTGAGAAGCCGCAAAGTTACGGAACAATTCTACTAATTCTGGAAGGGTAAATTGATTATTATAATTTTGAATTTTATAATTTGCGAATTCGGTATCAATATCGTTTAATTTCGCAAAACGAATTCCGGTATTGGTATCTTCTTCTGGTTGTTGTTCTGTCGGTGTTTCCTCTTCCCCTGTTTCATTTGGTTTCAATCCCAATTGGGAAACTTTCATCGCTAGGATTTCTTCTTTTTCTTTCATCAAAGTGGCTACTTTTTCGTTAAGAACTGATACTTCTTCTAGTAAGGATTCCTGTTCCACTACACTCTTACGAAAGCGAACATACTTGCGGATGAAAAAGTAAATCACAAAGAGAATGAGTCCTAGAATGACAATCACGATGAAAACAGCAAGAACGACCATAATCCACTCTGGAACATTGAAATCTCCCTTGTACTCTCTAATGATTTGCATATAAGTCTTGTAATCAAACATTTTTTGAAATCCTGTTGCGAATCCTTTTAGAATCTCTATGATTCCATCAAAGAATTGAGACAGAAATTCGTATAAAAACCGGAAATAAGTATCCATACTCTTCCTCCTTTATATTGTCAAAGTCACATCCAATAGAAGTGCTTGAATCTTTCCTTTATGTTCTTTGATATAGTCGTAATTTTGATACTTCATATCAATGAGAACTCGTTCAAAGATGACCAATTGTTCCAAATGTGCATCATCACATTCAAAATGATCATCTAATACGACGGATAATTGGACTCCTCTACGAATTAGATTTTCATAATCTTCTTTATATTTTAAAAAATCACTATATTGGATTTTAATACTGGTATGTTCTAATACAAGAGGATGATTGATGATTTCGATTAAACGATGGAGTTTTTTATTTTTTTTGAAAAGAGTGGGAGTGAAATCGATAATGTAATGTCCTACTTTTTCCATCGCAATCGTCTTTTTTAGAATTTTTGCCGCTACGAGACAATACTCTACAAATAATTTATCTTCGTTGATGACGCCTTCATTGAAGGCTTTTTCAATCGCATATTCACTGTATAGTTTCGATACTGTTACGGTATGCGTGATACTGACTAGTTCCATTCCTTTTCGATTGCCTAAACTATCGGTTTCAAGGTGAAACTTATTGGAATCAAATAAGGCAAGGTACTCTTTTCTTTTCTTTTTGATTTGTTTTGATAATTCGACGATGGCTTGTTTTTCTTCCTCTGTGTGGGTTTTGGTTACCTGTTCTAAACAGTTGTTGTTGGTTACTTCGTCGATATATTCAATCCATTGAAAGGCATTATAAATTTCTTCTAAATCTCCTGGTTTTATTTTCCCTATTTGTGATTCTTGAACTTTTTCTAAAGCGGTATTGATACGAATTTCTTGATCATCTAAGACGATCTCTGTCTTTTTCCCGCAATATCGAACTTCCAAGTATTCTTTCAAAAAGAGGTCTATGATTTTTCTTGGATACTGGTTCTTCAATAATAACAGTAAAAGATTTCGATAACTTTTCATTACATAGTCTATGTAATCTTGTACGATATTCATAGAGCCTCCTATTCTACTTCCCATCCTACAATGGATGTTTCATTGACGATGGGATACGTGTAATCTTGATTTTTATCATATTTATAAAAACGAATGGCTTCACTTGAGGCAGCCTCTACTGGAAAAGTAATACTGTTGATATAGTCGACGCCATTGATCTTTTCGGTCGTAATTTTGGTTTGGGTTTCCATAATGGCATGCGTCGTATCTAAAACGATGATGCGCGGATCAAACGTTAATGTGATGAGACTGGAAACACAATTTTTTCTTTCTTCTTCCGTGAGTTTCAAGTAATCTTCTCCATCGATTAAATCTCCTTCTTGATAAGTGGAAAAAGGAGTGACAACTCGATAGTAGGTAAGGGCATTCGTGATATTCAACATGAAGTAAGGGGAATACATTTGATCTTGAATTTCATAAGAGACCCCTCTTTTTCCTACTGTCATGACAAAAGTTGCCCGAATGGTTTTGACGTAAGGCTCTTCGGAGGTAGCGGTCACAACCATTGTCGTCGATTCTCCATCTAAGAAAGCCTTTACTGGATCTACTTTCAAAGTGATTTTATCGGTATGACTGGATGCATAGATGGTTCCTTCCGTTTTCGAAAGCGTACATTCTACGTTTTCTTCACACTCATAGTTGACTACGTATTTGATATCAGCAGGAGAAGCTTCTAACTCATTCTTTTTACTATCGAGGGTAATGTCGATGGTAAAAGTTTCTAATCCTGACCAATTGTTCATCGTATAGGTTGGAAAATTTTCCGCTAATTTATCACTGTTGAAGTAAAAGTGTTGTGATTCTAAGTAGTAATTAACCACGTTATCTGTAATGTATCTAGATAAGGAATAAGCCATAGGGGAAAGAAGAATAAGGAGGACAAATCCAAATAGAATTCTACGTATCTGTCTTTTTTTGCTTTTTTGATTTGTCTCTTTCATTTCTCCTTCCTCCTTCTCTATTCAATGATTTGTTTCGCTGTGATGGTTAATTTAACCTCTTCCACTACTCCTTCATACTTTTCAGGGCTATTCTTATAATCTTTCGGAAATTTTACGACGAGGTTATAAATATCGGACTGGTTACTTCCAATCGTGAATTCTTCTTGTTCCTCGATGGCAAACCTTCGGAAATACATTTGATCTTTATTTTGAATGGTTTCTTCTTTCTCGAGAAGATTGACGGCTCCTGGATCTGTGTATGTCTCATTTTTATAGAGAGAATACTGTAAGGGAAGATTGGTTGTCGTTTCGAAAACCACTTGATAACTCAAGGCAACTTCGCTTCTTCGCGTATCATCGTAATTGGATACCGTAAAAGGATAGACGTAATTGGTGTCACTAGGAATGATTTCTCCTAGATAAATTTTTTTGGTGTAAGTTCCCTGCTCAATTAAAAAAAAGGCTACGGCAGCTTCGGCATTCGTTTCCGATGCCGACTCATACTTAGAAAGCCCTGTATTTAAAAACTGGAAGGAGAAACAGAAAAAGGCAATGACAAAAAACATTTTGATAAAAAAGACAAATCTTTTTTCATCAATCTGATCCAGTATTTTTTCTTTTTGTTTTTGCCATTTTTCCTTCATGTACTCTCCTTACTTTTTACTTTTTGACTCTCTTTTGATTTCTTCTACGGGGATTTCTCTCGTTTCCAAAATCTCTATTTCCGTATTTTTACTGTTCTTTTTCTTTTTTTGGTATACGTCTTGAATTTGTTCTACTGGAATATTTTGGGTCATTAAGATTTCAATTTCTTCTTCTTTTTTCCCTTTCTTCGTTGTTTTCTCCTTGGACATCTTTCTAATTGTCTCAATCGGAATATTTTGTGTTTCTAGTATTTCGATTTCTTTATTGGTTGTTTTCCGTTTACTAGAAACTTCCGTTGGAACTTTTTTCGCAATAGAAGAAGATTCCTCTTCATATATTTTTTCTAAACGATCGACCCGTTTTCGAATTGGTTTCGCTTTGGTTTCTTTTTCTTCATAGGCTTTTTGAATCGTCTGAATAGGAATTCTTTGGGTCGGTATCAAATCGATGGCATTTTCTTTTTCTCTCGTTACCTTTGGTTTGGCTCCCTTGGATGATTTCTTTTTTTCTTCTTTGTCTAGAAGCGGTTGAATGAGAATGACTTGGGTTTTTCCTAAGGCTTCTTCGATTTGATTTTTTGTCAATTTTTCTTCTTTTTCTACCGTCTTCTTTTGTTTTGCTTTCTTTCTTTTTTCTTGTTCCTGTTTTAAGATTTCATCCATTTCCAAAATTTGTGTATCCGTCATGGTGTCGATTCCTTTTTTCTTTAATTCCAATTTTCTTGTCTTTTCTAATTTTTTCTCTACTTGTTTATCTTTATAGGAGAAGGCAGCATCAAATAATAAGAGTGTGACAAAGATGGAAATCAAAATTTTTGGTGTCGAAAAAACGTGTTGCCAAATGCCTAATCCAGATAGGACAAATACGACTTTTCCAACAACCGCATCTTTCAGAATGGGATGGTCTTCGGTATTGTTGGAATCTCCTTTTGTCGTAAGGAGTTTTTCTCCCATTTTCACGACTCGGTGTGTGATAAAACTATCGTTTTCGCGATAAGTGATAACGTCTTGTTCTTTGACATCTTTCGTAATTTTTACAAGAATCACATCGTCAATTTTTACGACTTCTCCCATACTTCCGGTCGTTACTTTAAAGAGGGTATAGCCAAAATAATTAGGATAAGCCCGATGAGTCAAACTCATTTCTAGTTTTCCATAGAGTAAGATGACAAGGCATAGAAAAACGAAGGTAGTTAAAATATTTACCAGGCATCGAACTACTTTTTCTAAAATTTTAGCCACACGACCACTTCCTAACCTGCCGGATATGGAACAATTTCTTCTTGTGTGTATTGGGAAACGTTAATAGAAACAGGAATTTTTATCGTCGCATCGACTGTTTGTCCGATTTCGGAATCGACTTCATTATTCTCTTCTTTGTTTTCCCATATTACATTGACGCGGATGGTGTTGGTTACTCCTTTTTTGATGTCTTCTAATTTGATTACACCTGTATATTCGTTTTCCCCTGTCCGAATGATGTTTCCCCCTGTCATATCTTCGATTGAAGCAGTGATGGCTTGATTCTCTAATTTGGAGAAATCAAAGGCAATTTTGTATAGGACAGAAACGTCTGTCTCACTCGGATCTAGGATCAAATCGACATATCCTTTTCTTCCTGGCGCAATCTTGTTGCCTTCCACAACATTACTGTCTTCGTAATAGAAGTTATCTACATCAATGTCCTTTTGTGTACCGGTGATATCCACATCATTGATTTTAATTATCCATTTTCCTAAGCTTTGTTCTGTAACCGCAACCCCCTCGGTTTCAAATAATCCATAAGAGTGTAGAATGCTCGTCGCTCCCATGAGACATGTTAGTAAGAAAATGAGTGCATAGAATGATTTTTTCATATTTCTCTCTTAGTTCTCTTTGTCTTCTTCTTTCACTTCCCAGATAATACTATAAATTTCATAAACAAATAGTAAAATCGTTGGGAAAATAACGGCAAACATGAATCCCCATTTTGATTGGAGAATGGACATAACGAATCCTGCATAAGGGATGACCTTCGATTGATCGACTTTTCCGAAGGCGTATTCACTCGAAAGAGTTTGTCCATTTTGAAGGTAATACGTTGTTTCCGTTTCCGTAATCTCTTCTTTGTTTACGACTGTATCAACATTGATGACAGCAGCACTGGAACTACTGCGGTAAAAGAAAATATCTTCTCCTATCTCCACTTTTTGAGGACTTACGCGTTTCGTAATCACCAAGTCTCCTTCATGAAAAGTTGGTTCTAACATATCGCTATCGATGTTAAATAGGGAGTAGTTTCCAAATTCAGTTACACGGTACTCGTTAAAAGATAGTAATGTGATAGTTGTAAAAATCGCAAGTACCAACCAAAGGGAAATGAGCGTATTTTTGAGAAATTGTATCATATTATCACCATTATAAATGTACCATAATTCGACATTTTTAGCAATTAAAATAGAAGAAAACTTTCATTTCTACTTAATTTTTGGTTTTCTCTTCGATCTTTGAAAAATCATACTGAAAATATTCGATGACGGAATCCGTAATCGTTTGGGCGATTTTCTTTTGATACTCTTCTTGTTGAAGAAGGTATCTTTCATTCGCATTGGATAGGAATCCGCATTCGATTAATACTCCTGGTACGGTCGTATTGCGATACATGTAGAGGTCAGTTTTTTTGACTGTTCTTTCTGTCTTGAAATCGTATTTGAAATGTTTCATCAGTATTTCCGCTAGAACTTGATTTCTTCGGTTAATAGGATGGTAGAGAACTTCTGCCCCACTCCATTTGGCATCTTCTCCATGATTGAGATGAATCGATAAATAGAGTTCCGCTTGCTTGTCTTTATACATTAAAATGCGACGATACAAATCTCCCCTTTTTTTCTTCGCATCCCATTTCGAAGATAAGTCTTCATCTTCTTCTCTCGTCATGTAGACGATGGCGCCTTTCAAAGATAACGTTTCTTCTAATTTTTTCGATATTTCCAAATTTAAGTCTTTTTCTAATAGTTTTCCATACGTCGTTCCCGAATCGCGACCCCCGTGTCCGGGATCTACAAAAATGATTCTTCCAAATAAGGGCAATTCTTCTGTCATTGCGGATGCTTTCGGAAAATAATGGAGAAAAATGCTCAGTACGGAAAGAAGAAAAAAGACAAAAATCCATTTCCATTTATGCACATCATCACCTAGTTCATCTTATGCTTTTCTCGTTATTTCAGTCTTTGTTTTTCTTTGAAAAAAAATTTTTGTCGAATTTTAGCACTTTCTATTGACAAGTGCTAAAAGTAGTAGTATAACTGTTTAGTGAAAGGAAGGGTTAGATATGAATTTGATACCTAGAAAGTATTATTTAGATGACATTTTTGATAATTTCTTAAGCGTGCCGGAGGAAAGTAACATGAAATGTGATATTTATGAGAAAGATGGTAATTATCATATTGAAATGGACATTCCTGGATATGACAAGAAAGACATTCAAGTAGAGTGCGATAAGGGATACTTAACCATTACCGCAGAAAAATCTGACGAAGAGGAAGAAAAAGAAGGAAAGAAATACATTCGTCGGGAACGTGTCTACGGAAAATATAAAAGAGAATTCTATTTGGGAGATATTCAATCTGATAAGATTGATGCAGAATTCAAGAATGGAATTCTAAAAATTACGGTACCTAAAAAAGAAGAAGTTGTATCAAAAACATCTATCGAAATACGATAAGAAAGTCACCGAAAGGTGATTTTTTTGTTTTTACATTTTGTTACCTTTCTTCTCTTTTATTCGTTTCATGTTACAATGGTCTTTGTATTTTTTAGAGGAGGAAACAAAATGCTTAATTTTATTATTTATGAAGATTCCACATCCATGAGAGAAATCTATGAAAGAGTCATTCATGGATTTATGGGAGTGCCAAAGGACAGTTACCGGATTTTACCATTTTCGAGATTTGATAAAAATACAAAGAAACAATTAGAGACTGTGGATGGGAGAAAAATTTATATTCTCGATATGGATGTAGAGGGAAAAAGTGGAATTGATCTTGCCCGAGATATTCGAAAAAAAGGAGATTGGATCAGTCAAATTATCGTTATCTCTGCCTTTGAACACTTTAAATACGATGTATTTACTAGTAAACTACTCGCCTTGGATTTTATTTCGAAACAGGAAGATATTGTTTTTCGTTTGAAAGAGGCTTTGACTTGTGCCTATGAAATTACGATGACCAATCAAACGTTTTCTTTTCAAATGGATGGAGAAATTTATCATGTACCTTATCATGATATTCTCTTTTTTTCGAAAGATTTGAATGAAAATTCTACTTCTTTAATTACGCATCATCATACTTTTAAAGTAAAGAAAAGTATTATAGAAATTGAAAAAATGTTAGATCATGACGTGCGATTCTTTAAAACGCATCAAAGTTGTATCGTCAATTTGCATAAAATTGTTTCTATTGATACAGAATCCTCCACAATTTATTTTGAAACTGTCTGTACGAATCTTTTGGCGAGAAATAAGAAAAAGGCTTTAAAGGAACGTTTAACTAGTTGTTAAAAAAGAAGATATCTTTTACCAAATTTTAAGAAAAACCGACAAAATCTCCTCATTTTTTCCTGTCTTTTTCTTTTTGTGTTACGATAGTATGGCTTAAGCAAAATAGGAGTAAAAATCAGAAATAGAAAGGCGGTAAAAAGATGCGTGGACGTGTGAAATGGTTTCATGACGAAGTAGGCTATGGATTTATTGAGTGTAACGAAAAAGAAGATATTTTTGTTCATTATTCTAATATTCTACGTGATGGTTATAAGACGTTAGAAGCGGGACAATCTGTGGAGTTTCAACTCATTGAGACAAGTAAGGGATTGCAGGCACTTAACGTAAGAATCGTCGATTAGATTCATAAAAAAAAGTGATGGATCGGTTTATCCGAAATCACTTTTTATTTTTTTAAAATGCGCGTCGTATTTAAAATCGTAAGAAGAGTGACACCGACATCGGCAAAAATGGCTTGCCACATTCCGGCATAACCAATAATGGAAAGAGAAAGGATGAGTACCTTGGTGGCGAGGGCAAAAATCAAATTTTGTTTGATGATGCTTCTTGTCTTATCAGAGATTTCTAAGGCATTCTCGATTTTTTCTAGTTGATCGGTCATAATGACAATATCACTCGCTTCAATGGCAGAAGAAGATCCGATATTTCCCATAGAAATTCCAATATCACTTCTCGCTAATACAGGTGCATCGTTGATACCGTCTCCCACAAACGCTACTTTTCCATCTTTGGTTTCTTTCATGATTTTTTCTATATTTTGATATTTTTCCTCTGGAAGGAGATTGGCTTTGACTTCTTTGATACCCAATTTTTTCGCAATCGACTCTGCCACTTTTTCATTGTCACCTGTAAACATCGCTGTTTGGATTCCTCGTTTCGAAAGAGAGGCAATTAGTTCTTTGGCACCTTCTTTGATACCATCGGTAATGGATACACTGGCGATGATTTTTCCATCGTAATTCAAAAATACGGTCGTTCCTTCTTGATTTTCTCCTTCGTATCCACAGAAGGCTTTGGTTCCTGCCTTGACCTTGACTCCCTTGATTTCGTATTCGATTCCTTTTCCAGAACCTTCTTTGTAATTCGAAACATCCGAAGTATCTACGCTTTTTACTTTTTCTAGAATGCATTTGGCAATGGGATGATTCGAAAAACTTTCTCCTTTTGCCAAAATTTCTAATATTTTTTCTTCACTATAGTTAGGATCCCATCGTTCTACTTTTGAAACGGCAAAACTTCCCGTCGTCAAGGTTCCTGTTTTATCAAAGACGATGGTTTTTACTTCTTTCATACCATCGAGATAATCACTTCCCTTGATTAGAATTCCTTCTTTGGATGCCCTTCCAATACCTGTGAAATAACTAAGTGGTACTGAGATAGCAATGGCACAAGGGCAGGAAATGACTAAGAAGATTAAGGCTCGATAGATACTGGTGGAATACGTTTCACTGGTAAATACAGGTAGAAAAATTCCTACGAGGATGGCTAATACGATTACAATTGGTGTATAAATCTTCGCAGTCTTTGACACAAACGTTTCCGTTTTGGCTTTTTTATCAGTCGCATTTTCAACTAATTGAAGGATACGACTTACAGTACTATTTTCGTATTCACAAGTTACTTCTATTTCGAGAAGACCTGTAACATTAATACTTCCGGATAATACTTCTTCTCCTACCGTCACTGGGCGAAGATTACTTTCTCCTGTTAGGGCGGAGGTATCTAATTTGGCTTCTCCTTTTTTGACTACTCCGTCGACCGGAATTTTTTCTCCCGCTTTTACGAGGATTCGGTCACCCTTTTTTAATTCTTGTGGATCCACTTTTTTAACGGTATCCCCTTCTTTTCTATTGGCGTACTCTGGTTTGATATCCATTAACGCTTTGATAGATTTCCGCGTATGATGAATGGCTTTTTCTTCCAAAATTTTTCCAATTTCATAGAGGAGAATCACCATAAATCCTTCGAGTGATTCCCCGATGAGATAAGCCCCCATACACGATATACTGACTAAAAAGTTTTCATCGATAGAATGGCTATTCTTCAAAATTTGAAAAGCATTTTTGAGGGTTCTTGATAAGAGAATTAGGTACCCAAGGATGGTTAGAATTTCACTGATATAATAGGGAAAATTCGTAGTAATTCCCAGAATTCCAAGAAACACTCCAATTCCTAGTTTTAAAAAAGGAGTCGATGCGGTGTCTTCGTCTAATTGATCCACTACTTCTACTTCTGGTTCTACTTTCGCAATGATTTTTTTCACATTTTCTTTTACTTTTCCCTTTTCTTCGGTCTCAAAAGTTAATCGAAGGGTCGAAAAGTTCACATTCACATTTTGGTAAGGTTGGTGTTTCGCTAATTCCTCTTGTACTTTGATGGCACAAGCAGCGCAATCTAACCCTTTTAGATAATATTTATATTTCTTCAATGTGTTCACATCCTATCTCAAAGATTTTTTCTACGTGATCATCAGCTAACGAATAATACACGACTTTTCCTTCCTTTCTGGAACGGATTAATTTTGCCTGTTTTAAGATCCGTAATTGATGGGAAATGGCTGATTGGGTTGAATTTGTAATATACGCAATATCACAAACACATAATTCACTGTTTTTTAAGGCACATATAATTTTCATTCGGGTCGAATCTCCAAAAATCTTAAAGAGTTCGGCAACATCGAATACTAGGTCATCGGAAATCATTTGTTTTTTTACTTTTTCCACTGTTTCTTTATGAATCACTGTCATTTCACATAATTCGTCTTTCATACTTCACCTCTATTATATGAATATTTGTTCATATAATACATTGTATGTTTCTTTTTTTCTTTTGTCAATTCTTTTTATACGATTCCATGAAAAAAATCTTATCCGTTACTAGATAAGATTCTTGTCATTTTTCTTTCAATGTTGGTTTCTTTTCTTTCCTTTTTTGAGTTTTTTCATAGATAGGCTACGACCTGTCCGTCTTTTTTTAGATATAAAGAATCTTTTTTGGAAATGAGTTAATACTTCGATGTATCAAATGAAATCATATTTCTACCTCCCTCTTTATTGTATCATATTCGCAAGAAATAAAATAAAATATCCACAGTTTTGTGGATAACTATTTTATGATTTCATTAAGGAAAAGATGAAGGAAGTGCCGAAGCACCGTATTTTTATTCGTAGGACGATCAAGAGAATGGACTTCTACTTCTTTATGAAAAAACGTTTCTTTTTCACGAGAATAAATACTGATATACACCCGATTTGTTTTTTCACTTTTATTCTTCTCATCGACACGGTTTAGCATTCCTGTAATACCTACTCCAAAATCACTATTCGCAAAAGTTGCGATGGTCTTACTCATGGCATCGGCTGTTTCGAAACTGTAGACACTATACGTATCGATGATTTCTTTTGAAACACCCATGCGGATTTTAAAGTCATTGGAATAGGTAATGGCGGAATATTGAAATACTCTACTGGCTCCTTCGATATTGGTGATTGCATGACAAATGGCGCCTCCCGTACAAGATTCCATCGTCGCAATGGTCCTTTTTCTATCCTCTAAATAATGGACTATTTTTTTCATGTCTTCTTTCATTGTCTCACCCTCTTTATTTTATCACAAAATCCGTTTGTAGATTTTCCTAAAAAGAGGGGATTTTCAAATATTTTGGGAAACGAAATCATATGCTTTCCTATAGGGGATTGCATGGAGAAAGAGAATTTACAAAATCGACAACTCTTTATCATTGATGGACAAGGAATCGGTACGCTTCTTTATGTCATTTCGATTGGGATTGCGCTGGTGGTGATTTGGAATCAACGAAAAAAAGCGTTAAACCAAGAGGAGATTCTTACAGAACAAGAATCCAAGATTTTAACGCTAGGTAGTCGGATTCTCATCGTTCTGTTGGTTCTTTGGTTTCTGTTTCTCGATTGGAAGAGTTATGAATTGGCTGCCGATTCTGGACAAGATACTTCTTCTCTCAAGATTCAGATTTTCGCTTCCTTCCTCGATGTAGTTACCGCTTTTCTTACTCTTTATGTTGTCTTTACGGATTTCAAAAACACTAATTTTTCTACCGTACAAACGCAATCTCAAATTGATAGTGAAATAGAAAATCCAGAAAATTAAAAATTTCTTAGTTTGCGTTCTTAACGATTTTCTCAATCAAGGTGATAGATTTTTTTACAAAGTGGTTCTTTTCTCGTTCCTCCTGGTGTATGCACTTCTGTTAGGTTTTCGTAAATGTTGTAGAAGCGAATTCCATATTTTTGGGCTGTTTCTCTATCTAATTCTTTAAAAGCAGGACAAGGAAGAACGGTTCCATCGTATTTGATATCTAATTTTTCTAGTCCGGCATTACATTGATGGGTGTTTTCTTCTCGGAAAGGGATACCGAATCGAATTTTTCCACTATAGATGGAACGTCCCTTCTCTAATAGTTCCATAAATTTTTCTAATTCACTAGCGGATAATTCTAATTCTTGGCGATAGGTTTTTCCTCTTCCTTGGGGAACAAAACGAAGAATACTGATTTGATCGATACCCGCAATTTCTAACATTTCTAAAATATCTAGGATTTGTTCATAATTGGGTTTCATCGGAACAAAATGCACTTCGGTGGGAAGACCAATGAGAGAGGCATGGACCAATGATTCTAGAAGACAAGTTCTCTTGGCGGCATCTCTTCCCATTAAATTCTCGTCTGTTTCTTGTTCATAGGCCTGGTAATCAAAAACAATTTTATCTAGTCCTATCTCTTTTAGGGTTTGTAATTCTTGTTTGGATAGCGATTGAAAATTAGGCGTTCGAAGAAAATTTTCATAGTAGGTTTCCACTTTTCTTTTCAAAAAAAGATTCCATGGTTCCTTTTCTTCGATTTCTTTTCTTATTTTTTCTCTTTCATTGATATAGTATTTTCTTTGTTCTTCTGGAATCGGTGTTCCTTTTCTCACCCCACTTGTAAAAATGACGGTTTTGATTCCTTTTTCTTTGGCATATTGAACCATAGAGAATAATTCTGGATGAAGAAAGGGCTCTCCTCCACTAAGAGAAAGTTCTTCGATTCCTCCTCTTTCTTGAAAATGATCTATCACCCTTTGATAATCCGCGAAAGAAATCTTTTGGTTCTTTTCCGTACAGGAATTAGAAGAACAAAACTTACACTGATTAGGGCATATTTCTATAATTTCAAAACATAAATCTTTTACCATACTATCACCTGAGTTGTTTTTTATTATATCATACCTCGGTAAAATGACCAAAAACTTTCGATTGAAATTCCTTTGATTCTATAAATACAATAGATAAAATTTAGACAAAGAAAAATCTCATAAACATAACGCTTATGAGATTGATTCGCCATCCTATCGTTTTGAGAACTGTGGCGCACGACGTGCTTTCTTTAAACCTGGTTTTTTACGTTCTTTCTTACGTGCATCTCTCGTAATAAAACCTGCTGGTTTTAGAATCTTTCTGTAACTATTTTCAGAATCTTTTGATGTCGTACTGTCATATTGTAAAAGTGCTTTGGTAATTCCATGACGGATTGCTCCTGTTTGTCCAGAGAATCCTCCTCCTTGCACATTTACTTCCACATCAAACATTTCCTTTGTATTTGTTAATACTAATGGTTGTTCCAAATCCATGATTAGAGTTTCATAAGGTAAATAGTCACGAACGTCTCTACCATTGATTGTAATTTTTCCTTTTCCTGGTACTAATTTTACTCGTGCAACACTCGTTTTTCTTCTACCAGTACCGGTATATACTTTCTTTTCTGCCATTTCGTAACCCTCCTATTAAAGCTCAATCACAGTAGGCTTTTGAGCCATATGTGGATGAGTTTCTCCTTCGTAGACAAATAACTTCTTATACATTTGGCGTCCTAATCTGTTATGTGGAAGCATTCCTTTGACTGCTCTTTCCATCATTTCTACTGGATATCTGTCTTGCATTTCACGAGCAGTTCTTTCTCTTAGTCCACCTGGATACATAGAGTGATTATAATACATCTTTTTGTCTAACTTATTTCCTGTTAGTTTGGCTTCTTTTGCATTTACAATGATGATGTAATCTCCACAATCAATATGTGGTGTATAGGTAGGTTTATGTTTTCCTCTTAACATATGGGCAGCCTTTGTAGCCACTCTACCTAATGGTTGATCTTTGGCATCAATTACATACCATTTACGATCGACCGTTTCTTTTTTTTGCATAAAACTTGTCATATATATTCTCCTCATATTTTTTTCACTGACTTTGCCCGTTTTCCCAGGACGAACAAGCTCGAGTGAATATATAAAATGTACCGATTAAAATTGTATTATAAAACTTTAAAAAAGTCAATCAAAACTTGCTTTTTCCTGTGAATTTTTACCATTTTTTTCTTTTGAAAAAGTTGGATTGCTTTTTTTGAAAGGAAAGATTTTTTCTTCGATTTAGAATCTTTTCCTTTCTTTAGGATTTGTACCACACTTTTCTTAAATAAAGACCACAAGCAGGAGCGGTTCTCGTAGAGAAACGTCGATCTTTCTTTTCGAGAATTTTTTTCACATCTTCTACCTGCTTTTTCCCGTTCCCAATATCGATTAATAACCCAACCATGTTTCTTACTTGGTATTTTAAAAATCCATCTGCTTGAAAAGTTAGGGTTAGAATTCCTTTTTCTTCTTGAATTTTCGTTTTCCATATCGTGCGGACACTATTTTCTCGTTTGTCTTCGCTGGAAACAAAACTACGGAAATCATGCGTTCCTTCGAATTCTTTGATCGCCTGTTTCATTTTTTCAATATCGAGGTCTTTCCCATGCTGATATTCATAATTTCTTCTCATTGGATTATATTCTTTGGTATTGATTTTGTATATGTATTCTTTCTTTAAAGAGGTAAATCTCGCATGAAAGTCTTCCCCTACTTTTTCCGCTTGGATGATGTGAATATCTTCTGGTAATAAGGAATTGAGTCCTTGTTTTACTTTGTATTCTGGAATCTCTATGTTTAAATCAAAATGCGCCACTTGCGCAATCGCATGTACTCCTTGATCCGTTCTTCCCGAAGATTGAACAGAGGTCTCGTGTTTTTGATTTAGATAGGTGACTGCCCGTTCTAATTCTCTTTGAACCGTTCGCAAATTCGGTTGATTTTGGTATCCATGAAAATTGCTTCCATCGTAGGAAAAAGTAATTTTATATCTCATTTTTACCTCCCATATAGGTAGATTACCGCAAAAATCATGATATGAAACAAGAGATATTTGGTGTCCCATCTTTCCCAAGTTGGTTTTTCCACATACGTTCTTTTCTTCGAATAATTGTAAAAACGAATCGTGTTCATCGTAATTAAATCTTCCATCTCATACTTACTCTTTTTCCATGCCTTTTTTAAGGAGAAACGAAAATAGAAGAAATCTTTTCTCATTCCATATTCCTCTCTTAAACGATCTAATACTTTCATATTTTCTTTGATATGTCGGAAAAAGTAAATCATATAAAGAATACGGAAGGTAATTTTTTTACTTTGAAATTTATACAATGTTACTTCTAACATATAACGTAATTGCGTTGGATTCGTCAATTTTTTCACAAGAGATAAGTAGACACAGAAGAAAAGAATTTTCGGTATCCATAATATCTTTGGTTCAAAAGAGGCTCCTATCGCAAGAAGAATTCCTATCATCGTCGCTAGATTGGTCTTACGAAATTCTAAGGAGATTACCCATAGAAAAATTCCAATCAAGACAAGAAAAGGTGGTTGTTTTAACAAAAGAAGAGTAAGTAAAAAGAGAAAGACACATAGCATTTTACAAATACTGTTGATATCATAAAAAATAGAATCTTTCTTAAACATGTTTATACACGTCCTTTATTAAGTCTCTGATGTCTTTGTGGTATCCTAATTTTACTTTCTTTTGTTTTGCTTTATAAGTAAATTGAACAATTTCTGGTATCTCGATGTCATTATATTCTAGGAATTTTACATCTTCATAAATTTTTTCTGTCTTATCTGCCGCAATGACATGATTTCCTTTCAAAACAACCAAATCGTCTGTCAATTGATAAAGCATGTTGTTGTCGTTACTAGCGATTAGAATCGTCTTTTTATATCTTTCTTTTAATAGATGAATTAAACGGATCATTTTTTTCTTATTGGTATAATCTAAATCGACGAAAGGTTCATCAAAGATAATGACACTTGGGTTATAAAGAAGACTGATAGCGACTTGAATTAATTTTTGTTCCCCAGAAGATAATTTATAAATTTCTTTCTCTAAATAATCTTCTGAAAGTCCAACAATTAGTAATGAATCATGCATCTTCTTTTGGATATTTTTACTTTTATAATCTAATCTTCCGATTAAGAATTCCATCTCTTCTTTGACATTCGTCGTAAAAAATTGTTCCATTGGCTTTTGATGAATTAAACATACTGTTTTTCGAATGGAAATGAGATTTTCTTTGTTTACTTCTTTTCCTCCGACTTTGATTTCTCCTGTACTCGCCATGGTTAAGGCATCGATTAATTCAATTAGTAAGGTCTTGTTATCCCCTGTAATACCGGTGATTTTTTCTGAACCGATTTTTAGGTTGATTTTGTCTAGGAGTTTTTTATTCTTGTAGCGATATCCTACGTTTTTTAGAATTATTTCCATAAAGTATCCACCATCCTATCCATATCGGTGATTACTTCATCGATTAAGTCGTAAAACTGAAGTTTTAAAGATAAGTCAATCATAAAGGGAAGTTCTAACCCCGCACGATTCAAAAGACGCTCTTCTTTGACAATGCTTAGAGGGGTTCCTTCCATTCCGATTTCGCCATTATTTAAGACATAGGTATAATCCGAATCTAAAATTTCTTCTAAATTCATCGTCGTTAAAATAACGGTTAACTTGTCATTCTTAATTCGATTCTTGATGATTCCCATCACTTTTTCTTTGATTTTCTTGTTCATCATAGAAAAAGGATTATCTAGTAAAAGAATCTTTGGATGATGAAGTAAAGAAATAGCGATTAGAAGTTCTTGTTTTTGGGAAATGGTTAGATCTTCGACTTTTTTATCTAACATTTCGACAATTGAAAATTCTTTGGCAATTTCGATGATTCGCTCTTCAATCTCTTTCACCGGAATATTCAAGTTTTCTAAAGGAAAGGCCATTTCTTTATATACAGTATCAAATAAGAATTTTCCTTCTACTTCAGAAAATACCACACCAAAAGCGGAAGAATGATCATGTACTCTCTTCTTATCTACAAAAGAATATCCAGCCACAATTGCTTTTTGACTATCCAATAAGCCACAAATCAACTTGATGAGCGTCGTTTTTCCACTTTGGTTATTCCCAATAAATGTTACAAAAGACCCCTCTTCTATCTTTATATTTAGACCATTGAATACTGCTTTTCCTGGATAACTAAAAAATAAGTTGTTTATCTCTAATGCATATTTCATAGTCCACCTCATCGTAGTTTCCTATTATACTAAATTTTTCCAAAAATTTCAACTATTTCTTGCTAGATAAAAAGAAGGATTCTTTTCCTAATCCTTCTTCTTTTTCTTTTGAATTCGATAAGTAATCGCCATTAATTTTTTATCGGAAAGGAATCGCTCAAAAAAATGAGCCCATTTCATTTTCCATCCTGGAATAATGACTAACTTCTTTTTAAACATTTGATCCAACGCATATTTAGCCACCGCATCTGCCGAAAGTGGTCGAACTGCGAAACTCACACCCGCTACTTTATTGAAATTGGTATCTACCGGTCCGGGGCATAAACATGAGATATGGACATCCGATTTTTGCTTTTTTAATTCGTAACTAATGGCCTCTGTTAGTCTTAAAACATAGGCTTTGGTACTATAATAGGTCGCCATCAAGGGACCAGGTTGAAAGGCAGCGGACGAAGCCACGTTCAAGATATATCCTTTATTTTTTTTCGTCATCTCTCGTAAAAACATCTTGGTTAGAATATGCACGGTCTTGATATTTAAGTCAATCATTTCTAATTCTTTATTTAAATCTGTCTCATTAAAGTATCCAAAGTCCCCAAATCCCGCATTATTCACAAGAAGATCAATTTCTTCATTCTTTGTCAGTACATAAAGCGACTTTACATTGGATTCTTGTAGTAAATCCATCACAATAATTTTCGGTTTGTGTTTCAATTCGTTTCCTAAGGCTTCTAACCTCTCTTTATCACGAGCAACTAAAATTAATTGGTAATCGAGTTGGTCTAGATATTTTGCCATTTCCAACCCAATCCCAGAAGATGCTCCTGTTATTAATGCTTTCATAACCTCACCTGTACTTTTATTATACCACGATGCATTCTTTTCTTGAAGATTTCTCCCCTTTTTTCCTTATTTTCCATCTGTTTTTTGTGAATAGAGTTCATTATTTTTAATTTAATTCTTATGATTTGTCAGAAATCCCTGTCTATTTCTTTCTTCCTCTTCTTCGTTTCTTTTTCTTTTTTGGTTCTTCCTGTTGTTCTTTTACTTCTTCAAACATGATGATTTTATCCCCAATTTCATTTGGAAAATCCCATAGATTCTGATAATCTCCTAAAAATTCTTTGATTTCTAGGGCTTTTTTTCTTTGCCTAAGGATTCCTTGTGGATCATAAATGATTTGTCCATCTCTTAAATCTTTTACTAGGCGTCGATAGGAGTGATGGCGTTCCTCACTTCTTTCTCCAAATTGGTTCCAGTCATGACTCGTTTTTACTATTTGTACTTTCTCTTCTTCGATGATTTCTAAATCGAGGTCTCCTGGTTCTTTGGTAACGATTGTTAAATCTATTTTTTTGATGGGTCCCAACGCATAAGGAACAAGATAACTACCTACTATTTTTTTCTCTTTGATATACGGCTCTAAAATAGTTACAATTCTATCTTCTACTTTTTCTTTTACATAATCATTCATTGTCTGTCCTTCTTTCTTGTCTCTTTTTTAGTATATCATAAGTTTCTTTTCTGTGCCAACTCACCTTATCAAAGAAAAAAAGAAGAATAGGAAATTCTTCTCAGACTGTTGACAAAGTAAAATTTGTTAATAGTCTTTTTATTTTGGAAGAAATGTATTATAATTAAATTGCGAGT
>CANQHQ010000020.1 GCA_947623825.1 uncultured Bacilli bacterium | reverse complement strand
CCTATGCCAATTGATTTGAATATTGCTTATGCTGAATATCATAATTAATTATCAGTCATTTTGTTTAACATAACTTTTGAAGAAAAGAGATTCAAAAAGTTTTTGGCACTCAATATTGACAATTGCTAAAATACGTAGTAAGATAAATCTCGATAGAAAGGAAGAAAGATAAAATGAAGAAAAAACAATTCAAAGCAGAATCAAAGAAATTGTTAGATATGATGATTCATTCCATCTACTCCAACAAAGAAATTTTCTTACGAGAGTTAATTTCTAATGCGAGTGATGCGATCGATAAATTGTACTATCGTTCTTTGACAGATAAAAAAGTAAAAATCGAAAAAGAGGATTTCAAAATCATGATTTCGATGGATAAAGAGAAACGACAACTCACCATCGAAGATAATGGTTGCGGAATGACCGAACAGGAATTAGAAACGAATTTAGGTACCATTGCGGAAAGTGGTTCTCTTGCCTTTAAAGAACAACAAGCCAAAGGAAAAGATGTTGATATCATTGGACAGTTCGGAGTAGGGTTCTATTCCGCCTTTATGGTTAGTGACAAAGTAACCGTAGAAAGCAAATCCATCGATAGTGAGAAGGCTTACCGTTGGACTTCTTCAGGAGCAGACGGATATGCCATCGAGGAATGTGAGAAAGAAGAGGTAGGTACCAAGATTATTCTTCATATCAAAGAGGATGAAGAAGAAGAGAACTACAGTGATTTCCTAGAAAATTATCGCATTCAAGCAATCATTCGTAAATATTCTGACTATATTCGTTACCCAATTCAAATGGAAGTAGAACATCGTCATAAAAAAGAGGGAACCGAAAACGAGTATGAAAGTCATATCGAAACGGAAACCATTAACAGTCAAATTCCACTATGGAAGAGAAATAAGAAAGAAATCAAAGAAGAAGAATATCATCAATTCTACCACGATAAATATATGGATTATGAAGACCCGATTCGTGTCATTCATACTTCAGTAGAAGGACAATGCAGTTATCAGGCTCTTCTTTATATTCCATCTCACGCATCGTATGACTATTATTCAAAAGAATATGAAAAAGGACTCAATCTATACACCAGTGGTGTAATGATTATGGAAAAATGTGGGGATTTACTCCCAGATTACTTCAGTTTTGTCAAAGGTTTAGTTGATACCACTGATCTTTCGTTAAATATTTCTCGTGAAATGCTTCAACAAGATCGTCATCTTCAAATCATCGCTAAAAATATTGAAAAGAAAATCAAGAGCGAACTAGAAGACATGATGGAAAACGACAGAGAAAAATACGAAAAATTCTTCCAAGCCTTTGGAATGCAACTAAAGTTTGGAATTTATAATAATTTTGGAATGGATAAAGAAAAACTACAAGATCTCATCCTCTTCTATTCTTCCACTGAAAAAAAGATGACTTCCTTCAAAGAATATGTTTCTAGAATGAAAGAAAAACAAGAAAAAATCTATTATGCTTGTGGAGAAAGTGTTGCCAAGATTGATTTACTCCCGCAGGTAGAACAAGTCAAAGAAAAAGGATACGAAATCTTATATTTGACGGACTATGTCGATGAATTTGTAATGCAAGCATTGATGACTTACGATGGAAAACAATTCTTAAACGTAGCGACAGGAGATTTGGAATTAGATTCGGAAGAAGAAAAAGAAGAACTTAAGAAAGAAAATGAAAAAAATAAGAAAATGTTTGAAGAGATGGAAAAGATTCTAGATAAGGAAGTAGAATCCGTTCGCTTTACGAATCGGTTAAAGAATCATCCAATATGCCTTACTTCTTCAGGAAATATTTCGTTAGAGATGGAAAAAGTAATCAATGCCATGCCAACAGATGAAAAAGTCAAGGCCAAAACAGCGATGGAAATTAATTCACACCATCCAATCGCCGAAAAATTAAAGAAATTATATAAGAACGACAAAGAAACATTCGATCATTATACCAAAGTTCTTTATGCTCAAGCACGTTTAATTGAAGGATTACCAATCGAAAATCCAACAGAGATTAGTAATTTAATTTGTGATGCCTTATCCAAATAAAAAAGAAAAAAGAAGAAAACAAGGTACGGGATTTTGATTCCTACATTGTCTCTTCTTTTTTGTCTTCTTGGTTTTAAGGTAAAACGCGTTCTTCTTTTTGAATATAAGTGTTCGGATAATAATGTTCTAAAATTTGGCGATAGTCATATCCTGCTTTCGCCATTCCTTCTGCTCCATATTTACTAAGTCCTAATCCATGTCCGTGTCCCCGGGTTGTAAACGTAGTGGAATTCTCGTCGATTTGTACCGTAAAATCATTGGAATCTAGACCGAGTCTTCGTGCGAGAAGTAACCCATCGAAGACTTTTTCTCCAAAACGAATATATTTTACGCGATGACCCACTGTTTTCATGAGTAGTTCCACTTCCGTATTCGGATGAATAGGCACTCGTAAAAGTTTACTCAAATAATCGTTAGGAACGATCCGATAGCCTACGTTATTGGAATCGATATCCCAAGGACTGGTGACACTTTTCAAATAAGGATAAGCAAATTTTAAAACATTGGAAGAATCTTCTGTTTTCCCATGACTAGAAAGATGATAATACGCATCAATATAATCTCCATCAAAGAGAATGACTTCATTTTTCGTATCGGCGATGGCTTTGCGAATTTTATTGGTATATGTTTGATATTGATTTCCCCAAATTTCTTTTAGATAGTGTTTATCACGATAAATATAAGTATTAGAATAATCCCGAATCGGAAGATGGTTCTTAAGTCGTTTCATCGCATAAGTACGGGCGATAACCGCTTGCGCTTTTAATGCTTCCTCACTAAAGATACTAGGCATCTCATTACTGATGACTCCAAAAATATATTCATCGACTTTGAGTCGTTCAATAATCCCACTACTGCGATTTAAATCAATGAATTTTTGACTAATTCCTGAATCTACTTCTAAAAGTTCCACGAGTTCATCTTTTCTTTCATCGTAATCACTGAGAGGAAAGGTATCAATAATTACTCCATTCACAACAATCTTAACAGAATCTCCCTGAAATGGAATTCCTTTTCTTTGAATATAATGATAAATCTGTCGATAAAGAGAAAGTGGATGTTTCTCTCGTTCCATAAATTCTTTCGAAAACTCTTCTGCCTGATTTAAATAAAGATAAAGAATCTGTTTTCCTTCACTTTCTACTACCATGTACTTGTAAAACATATCATCACCCATTGATAGTATTGGATGAATTTTCCAATTTCATACAAAAAAAGAAAAGAGAGGAAGAAAAAGTTTCCCGCTCTTTAAAATTCAAAATTTTTTGCTTCTTTTTCGATTGAACAGTCTTTTCCTGTAGCGTAACTGCGATTTCCTATGACGCGTTTCAAGTTGACTTTTCGATCATAATATAAATATTGATTCAATTCGCGAATCATTTTGACCGTTTCATCTAGGGCTTGTGTATAAAGTTCTAAAAGAGACTTGGTACTATGAGTTCGTTTATCGATAGGATAGTACCACTTTTTGTGTTCAAGATTGAGAAACCAAGCATGTTTTCTTAGATTCATATGATAGGAAAGAGGTTCTTTACGAAGAAGACTTCTAGGACAAACCCAATCGACGAGTTGATAAAATTTTTGTTTCCAGCCATAAGGGTCGTAGCGAAAAATACGATAGAATCGTCGCATCTGTTTGACAGCAGTCAAATAATACGTATGGAACTGTTCGATTCCCCAAACTTCCCGATAAGTAAAATCCATAACTTCCTGTAATCCAGGTCCAATTTCTTCCGTCGTACAAAGAAAATCATAACATTTTTTCTTCCAAGGCAGTTGATTTTCTCGTACCATGACAAGATAATCATCAAAATAAGATTCCATTTCCCCATGGAGTTGATTATAGCGATACGTTTCTGGTCGATCTTTATGATATTCTCCGGTGCGATAGATCACATAAGGATGAATCGTTCGATCTAGTACATAATGACTCAACATTCCATAGAGAAAACTCATTACTTCCGGATCATATTGAAAATGGTTATATTTAATATAGTGAACCAACGTTTCAAAGAAAGGATAGACTCGATGTTGATGAAAAAAATGACCAAAATCTCGGATGTCTTTTCCTTTTTTTAAATTCATAATATTATAAAAGAAGAGGATGTCCATACTTTGGGCGGTCGTCTTTAAAAGGTCCTTATGTCGTACGAGAAGTTCACGACTCTTCATTCCAAGGCGATCATAAACATCCAAGATAAAATAGGCGTGTGTGACACTACTTGCCATGAAAATTCTCCTTTCCAACGGTTTCTTCTTTCCAAAAGTGCAGAAAGCATACAATTACTTGTTCGAAACAGTTCTTTTATTTGAGAAAATCTCCTTTTTCATTTTAACATATTTTTTCACAATTTCTCCATATAATTTACATAATGGATGTGGTATAATGTAGACTAGGTGATGAGAGAAATGTCAATGAATAAGGAGTTTAAAACATTAGAGGAACAGATATCTATTCTAGAATACAAAGGTCTAATCATCCAAGATAAAGAATATGCAAAACAGATTCTACTCCGCGAAAATTATTTCTTTCTAAATGGATATCGTCATCTCTTCCTAAAATCCAACAATGATCGAAGATTCATCGAAGGAACCACATTTGAAGAAATTTACAGTCTCTTCTTATTCGATCGACAGTTTCGAAATATTATTTTCAAAAATCTTCTCATTATTGAAAATAATATGAAATCCATTATCTCATACCAGTTATCAAAAAAATATGGGTACAAAGAAAACGATTACTTAAAACCGAAAAACTTCAACAATAAGCCAGAGAAAATGCGACAGGTAAATGATTTGATTAAAAAGATGAAGAGACAAGTTCATGCGAATGCTCCACAACATGCTGCTACAGCGCACTACGTTCAAAATTATGGTTACATCCCTCTTTGGGTTTTAGTAAAAGTGCTGTCTTTTGGTATTGTAAGTGAACTTTTCTCCATACTAAAAAAGGAAGATCAAGAAGCGATTGCCGAATCGTACGACATTCCTGTAGATTCTTTAATCAATTATCTTCCGATTCTCGCAAATTATCGAAACTTATGTGCCCATGAAGATATCGTTTTCGAAAATAAGACCCAAAGAGTGATGGAAGATACCATCTATCACAAGCTGTTAAATATCAACAAAATGGATGGAGAATACATCTACGGAAAAAATGACATATTTGCCTTACTTCTCATCATCAAGCAATTAATTACGCATACGGAATTTAAGAACTTGGTAGAAGAAATAGGACACGCATTAACCAATTTAGAGTACAACCTTCATACGATTACCATTGTAAAAGTGTTGGATCGTATGGGATTCCCCGAAAATTGGCAAGAAATTATGAATATGACAAGGAAGGTGGAAGAATGAGAGAAAAAATTGTAAAATGGATTGGATTGCTTTTAGTAGTAGTGGTGGCCGGAAGTGGAGGTGGATTGGTAACGTATCACTTCTTGGAAGAACGTCTAGAAGAAAGCAATACGATTATCGAAAAGTCAACCAATACAACTGGTGTGGTAAAATGTAGTAATGACATTACGATCGATGAAACGGGTATTGCGACATCGGTAGGAAAAATTTATGATGCGACGGTAATGATTCAAAATTATCAGGGAGGAAGACTTACTTCTTCTGGAAGTGGATTTTACTACAAAAAGGATGGAGATTATGCCTATATTTTGACGAATCACCATGTAGTAGATGGTAGTGACCGTATCGTAGTTACGTTATCCAATGATGATCAAATAGAAGGAGAAGTGTTAGGAAGCGATGAGTACTTAGATTTGGCTGTCGTTCGTACTTCTTCGGAAAAAGTAAACTTAGTCGCAACGATTGGAACGAGTGAAACAACCAATATAGGAGATACCGTATTTACAGTTGGAACTCCTATTGGTTATGAATATCGTGGTAGTGTAACCAGAGGTTCTCTATCGGGAAAGAATCGAATGGTTACCGTAAGTGTAAATGCCTCAGGAGATTGGGTAATGAATGTTCTTCAGATTGATGCAGCCATCAACCCAGGAAATAGCGGAGGACCACTTCTTAACGCAAATGGAGAAGTGATTGGAATCAATTCATTGAAATTAGTAGAAGATCAAATTGAAGGAATGGGATTTGCGATTCCGATTGAATACGCCATGAAATATGTCGATGAATTAGAGGCAGGAAAAGAAATTGAACGTCCATTTGTCGGAATTACCATGTTGAATGTAACAGATAGTTATCGTCTATACCAATACGGAATCCGTGTCGATCCGGATATTGAAGAAGGAGTCGTCGTTACGGAAGTATCCGAAGGTAGTGGAGCCGAAAAAGCAGGAATTCGTCGTGGAGATGTCATTATCGCCATCGAAGGAGAAAGCGTTTCCAGTGCGGCTCATCTAAAATACTTATTGTATCAACATGAAGTAGGAGACGAGATTAAAATCACATACATTCGTAATGGAAATCAAAAAACTGCCGATGTAACCCTAACAAAATTAGAAGATTAAAAGAAGATATCTAAGGAAAACTTAGATATTTTTTTATGCTGAAAAAGTGATATTGGAAATGCGAAGGGGAAACCGAAAAAAGAGGTGCCGAGGCAATTTGGGGTATGTCAAAAGGTAATATGGAGTGATACGCAAGAGGCTGAAGGGGCGACCCTGCTAAGGGGAAAACCAAAAAAGGGGAAAGCAACCACAAAAAACGAAAAAGCAACCACAAAAAAGAAAAAAGCAACTATAAATCGATTGTAAAACATAAAAAAATAAGATAAAATAGTGTAAAAAGTAAGATAGGAGAGGAAAGAATGGAGATATTAAGAGTAGAAGGCATAACCAAAGTCTATGGAAAAGGAGACAATCAGGTAACGGCACTGGACTCTATCCACTTTTCTGTGGAAAAAGGAGAATTTGTGGCAATTGTCGGAGCGAGTGGGAGTGGAAAAAGTACCCTTCTTCATCTTTTGGGTGGAGTAGATAAGCCAAGTAGTGGAAAAATTTTCATCGAAGAACAAGAAATTTCATCGATGAAAGAAAAAGATTTGGCGGAACTCCGTAGAACGAAAGTCGCTCTGATTTACCAATTTTATAATCTTCTTCCAGTCCTAACGGTGAAAGAGAATATGGAACTTCCTAGTTCGTTAGATAAAAAGACAATGGATGAAAAATGGAATCAGGAATTACTCTCTTTTTTAGGATTAGAAAAAAGAAAAGATCATCTTCCTAGTGAACTTTCAGGAGGAGAACAACAGAGAGTTGCCATCGGAAGAGCACTAAGTATCAAACCTTCTTTATTATTAGCGGATGAAGCGACAGGAAATTTAGACAGTAAATCCGCCGCCGAAATCATAAATTTATTTAAAGAAATTAATCAAAAATATGGACAAACGATATTGATGGTGACCCACAACTTAGAACAAGCCAAGCAAGCAAACCGAATCATTCAAATCAAAGATGGGAAAATCGTATCTGATACAAAAGAAACAGAAACGAAAGAAAAGGTAGAATTACAAAACGATTCTTCAAAAGAAGAAACACCAAAAGAGGTAGTTTATGAAGAATTTATATAAGTTTGTCATAAGATATTTAAAAAAGAACAAAACACGAACCTTTTCTACCATTCTTTCCATCGCCCTAGCGAGTTTACTTCTTTTTTCTGTAGGATTCGCTTTTTCGACCGTTCGCGAGAGAAATATGCAAGAAATTGTGACCTCTACGGGAGATTGGGATGTTCATTTTCGAGGAATTTCAAGAGAAAAAGAAAGTGTATTTTATAGAGATAGTATCAAGAAAGTAATTCGTTGGAACGAAAATTTTGATTCATGGGACTGTCCGATAGAGGAAGAAGAAATATCGATTTGTAGTGGAAATTTTATCAACATCGATATCAATTTTGAAGAAAATTTTGTTTTATCCGAAGGAAGATTTCCCCAAAATACAAGCGAAGTGATTATCAGTGATTGGTATAAGAAAAAGACAAAAAAACCAATCAATACCGTGATTCATGCAGAAGAGAAAGACTACACTATTGTAGGATACTATCGAGAATCCAAATTTGTATGGAATGACAATGTGGATCGAAGATACTATTTTACCCTTTGGGATGATTCAGAAACGCAACCGGAAATAGACTATTATGTTTATTTTAAAAAACCCAAAGAAGCATATAAGGAAATCAAACAAATGGCTTCTTCGGAATTAAAACTAGAAATGTCTTCTGGCGCATCAACTTGGTCCGAATATGCTCAAGTTCACACCAATGATGATTTATTACATTGGAAAGGGGCATGGGAATACTATAAATTACAAGATACCTATTATGCAGGATTGATTATTATCTTATTTTTATTAGGATTAATGACCTCCTTTATTATTTTTCACTCCTTTCGTATCAGTTATAATGAACGAAAAAAAGACTATGGAATTTTAAAGAGTTTAGGGGTAAACCAAGCAAAGTTCTTTCAAATGAGTATGTTTGAATGGCTACTATTAAGTTTGATAGGAATTCCTTTAGGATTTTTCCTCTCTTATTTTCTACTTCTTGGCACGAGTGTTTACGCAAATCAAATTCTAGCGAAAGCCTCTTTACTACCTTTTCATATCTGTATTTATCTCGACTTTTTCGGAATTACATTCCTTGCTATTTTACTAGTTACTTTTCTTTCTGCGATTCTCCCTGCGGAAAGATTGATTGGCTCGATTGCGATAGAAGATATACAATTATCGAATGATATTAAAAGAAAAAAGCCATCGAAAATAGAAACATGGATGGAAAAATGGATGTCGAAAGAAAGGCAAATCGCCCGAAAGAGTCGAAAAAGAAATAATGGATATTATATGGTAATAACAATCACCATTATAATTGGAATGATTTTCTTCGTATCGATAGGAAATACGTTCCAAATCATTACTAGTGCTTTAAATACAAAAAGAGAATTCTACAAATATGATTTGGTTATTAATAAATCGTTAGGTAGTACAAGAGCGTTCCAACCCGAAGTCTTTAAAGAGATGGAACAGTACGTGGAAGCATTACGAAAAGAAAAAGGAATCACAGAAGTACATTATGTTCAGGAATATATTTTTAAAAGGGAAAATGAAGATGGAACTCTCTCCTATTTTGGAGGTGAGTATGCGGTGTTAGAAGAACAAGAAGATAAAGAGATAAGAAAAGAATTATCGATAGGGGAAGATATTGCGTTTGAAGCCAACTATAGTTGGGGACAAAATGCCTATACAATGAAAGAAGAACTAATACTAAATCAAAATGAACCCCCAAAAAAACCTTTGGAAATATGCGAGGAACAACAGAATTATCAAACAGGAAAATGTTATTATAAAGGAAAGGATATTTATTATATCAATGATGTTACGTTCAATCCCATCGTTGTGAATACGGGAACGACAGTCATCAGTGAAAAATTACTCAATCAAATAAAGGAAGTTTTACCAGAAGGAACCTCGATAGATCAAAGTTTTTCGTTATACATCAATATGGATGGTGATTCAAAAACGGAAGAAAGAGTCGAAGATTTGATGTCTTCCTATCCAGCGATAGAAAAAGCAAAATCGATGCTCACTTTTGAAAATATAAGAAATAAAACCTATCCTACCCGTATTATCGTCCAATGTAGTGAATGGGTGATGACAGTAGCCATTGGATTAATTTATTTGATTGTTAGTTTTCATATCGTCAATATTGTATCGACGAGTCTCTTTCTTCGAAAAAAAGAATTTGCGACATTAAAAAGTATTGGTTTTTCTTCTAAGAGATTGTGGAAAGTATTTGTTTCGGATATAGAAAATATAGTCGTAAAGAGTATTTTGATAGGAACCATTCTGTCTTCTATAATGACATATTTGATCAAAAAGACAGCCACCATTATCTTAGTCAAGGAAGAATTGATTAATGAATCTATAAAATACTATCTCATTTTCTTCCTATTAATATTACTCCTTCTTGGGGTAAGTTACGGATATAGTTACTGGAAGATCAAAAGAATGAATATCATCGATTCCATAAGGGATGAAAATGGATAAGAGAACAAAAAAAGTAGGAAGTCTGTTTAGAAAGACTTCTTACTTTTTCTTTTTCCTGGAACTCCGACAATGGTATCGTAAGGAGATGCATCAGAAAGGACAACCGAATTGGCCCCAATTTTTGAACCTTCTCCAATCGTAATGTTCCCTAAGATTTTGGCTCCTGCCCCAATCATGGCACCTTTCTTGATAGTAGGGTGCCTTTTTCCTTGTTCTTTTCCGGTGGCACCTAAGGTTACATTTTGATAGATGACAACGCCCTCTTCGACGATGGCGGTTTCTCCAATGACGACGCCACCACCATGGTCAATAAATACGCCTTTTTCGATAATGGCTCCCGGATGAATTTCAATTCCGGTTCTCCGTTTGGCATGGTTAGATACAATACGGGCAAGACAATACCAATGCTTTAGATAAAGAAAATGACTTACCCGATACCAGAAGTAAGCAGAAAACCACGGATGAAAGAAGGCTTCTCTCTCACTATGAATTGACGGATCTTGTTTTTGAATCACGTTTCTTATGTCTCGAAACAAAAAAATCCCTCCCCTAGTAGAATATGGGAAAGAGAAAAAAGGGAGAGGGACTTTGTAATACTAAAGGTAAAAATCATCTGACGATAAAATAGTAGAGAGAGTTTCTTCGATAGATAAAGTGGTCGTATCCAAATAATTTTTAGGAGAAAATCCAGCCTCTTCAAAATGATGAAGTAATACAAGACATCGTTCGTTCATCCGACAATCCTCAGGTCGAAGTTGATCCCGTCGAAGAAGTTCCTCTTCCGTAGTCATCAATACCGTCAAACGGATTGGATAGTCATGCAACTTTTCTTGAAGAAAAACCAAATCTTCATAAGAAAAAATATAATTAAAGATAACATCATAACCGTGTTTCAATGAATTTTCTATTAATAGAAGAGAATTCTCCCAAAAAAAGGGTAGATGATTTCCTTCTTTCCACGCTGAGACATAACTACCGATTACTAGATGATAAATACTATCTCCTTCAATGAGAACCGATTTTTCTAATGATTCCGCAAGGGATTGAGAAATGGTAGATTTCCCGACACCCGCAGGTCCAGTAATAAGATATAAAGTTGGCATAACGATTCCTTCTTTCTATAGGAAGTGTATCACAGGATAGAAATTTTGTCATAGAAAATAAAGAGAAAATGAGAAAATAATCGCAAGGGAAAGCGAAAACTAAAGAATCTTATGAAAAAGGAAAAAAAGAGAAAAAAGTGAAAAATCGCTAGTAGAGGTACTCCGAAACGAAATTTCCATTTCCGCGTTTTATGATGAAAAAGTTTCATCGCAATGAGTCCTCCTAAGGAACCTCCTAAAAAACACAAAAAGAATAAAAAAGATTCGGAAATTCTCCACTTTTCACGAATCGCCCTTCGTTTATCAATGAAAAAAATCAAAAAGGAAAAAAGATTGACAATCGCAAGCCATTCACAAAGAAACGAATTCATGGTACTGCTCCCTTCTTACTAAATCCTCGATTTCTATCGTCTTTATTTTATCATACTTCCAAAGAAAAAGAAGAGAATAGGGAAAGAAAAAAATAAGATATGATATAATAAAAAAAATAGGATAAAAAATACGTAAGATAATAGGATAGAAAATACATAAGATAAATGAGTCATTATGAGAAAGAGTGCAAGAAGAATCCAAGGAGGGAAAAATGGAAATTGTCAAAGTAGAAGGATTAACAAAAATCTATGGAAAAGGAAGCAATCAAGTTACGGCATTAAATGATCTCCATTTTACGATAGAAAAAGGAGATTTTGTAGCCATTGTGGGTGCGAGTGGTAGCGGAAAAAGTACCCTGCTTCATATCATCGGAGGAGTCGATTCTATGACTTCAGGAAAAGTTTGGATAGATAATCAGGATATTTCGACATTGAAAGAAGAGGAACTCGCCAAATATCGGAGAGAAAAAGTAGGGTTAATCTATCAATTTTATAATTTGATTCCGGTTTTAAATGGAAGAGAAAATATTACTTTACCGCTATCGCTAGGTGGACAAACCATCGATGAAGATTTTTTTAAAGAAATTACCTCCTTTCTAAAAATAGAAGACCGACTAGATCACTTACCAACTGAACTTTCTGGTGGAGAACAACAACGAATTGCCATTGCCCGAGCGCTTCTTTCAAAACCAGCCATTCTTTTAGCGGACGAAGCAACTGGAAACTTAGATAGTACTGCCTCTTTAGAAATATTAGAATATCTCAAACGCTCTAATGAACAATATGGTCAAACAATTATTATGGTTACCCACGATAACCAGCTAGCTAAATATGCCAAAAGAATCATCACAATGAAAGATGGCAAAATAATTGGAGACGAAAGGATTCAAAATCATGAAATCGTTATATAAGACAACACTTCAACTTCTTTTGAAAAACAAAAAAAGGACGATGGCAACCATATTGGGAGTCCTTTTGTCATCGGTTCTTCTTTTTAGTATGGGATTCATCTTTTCTACAACGAGGGATAACTCACTTTGTGATGTTTGGAAAGAAAAGGGGTATCAACATGCCATTTTTGAAAATATCCAAGAAAGTGATATGGATCAATTTGAAGAAAAAAATCTTTCTTGGATTGTGAAAATCAAAGACCTTTCTGTAACAACAGATGGCTGGAAAAAAGTAACCCTTTCCATGATAGATCAAAAAGGGAAATCCTTATTTCGTCTATCAGAAGGAACGTTTCCCAAAAAAGAAACAGAAATCATGATATCTAGCCATTATGCGGAGGAAAAGAACTGGAAGAGAAATGACCAAGTAACGATTCAAAATCAATCTTATCAAGTCGTTGGAATTTATAATGAATCGAAAATCAGATATTATCAAGAAGGTTGGGATGCATCACAAGAATCGATCTATACTGGTTGGGATTCTTCTGTGGATTCTTTCGATGTTTATGTAAGATACAAAAAGCCAACTCATGCCTTTTTCTATATCGATGATACAGCAGTTGGTTTAAAGAAAAAAATCGATGTTCATGTTTATGATGGAATTCGGATTAATGAAAATTTATTAAAATTAGAAGGATCTTTTGCGGATTCCAAAAAGACAATGGCTTTATATGAAATTTTGTTTGTCAGTCTTTTCATTCTTTCTTTTGTTTCTTATTTTATCATCTATAATTCCTTCCTTCTTTCTTTCCAGGAACGTAAGAAATTAATAGGAATTCTTCAAAGTATCGGTGCCTCAAAAAAGCAATTATTCCACGCGGTTTATTTAGAAATTGCCATTATCGGAATCATTGGAATGGGACTAGGATTTTTCCTAAGTCTAGGAATCGTAAAGGTAGGTATTCTTTTTGAACAAGAACTATTAGAAAGTATTGGCTATCGAGATATTCAACTTTCTTTTTATCCACAGTTTATGTTCTTATCTTTCGCCTTTCTACTTTTCACTCTGATTCTTTCGGCCTTATCTCCCGCTCGTCGAGCCTTTAAAGCAAGACCCATCGAAAATATTCGTCTAAATCAAGAAGTAAAACTAAAAAAAGAGAAGGGAAAATCAAATAAAATTATCAAAAAAGTCTTTGGAGAAGAAGGAATTCTTGCCTATAAAAACATGAAAAGGAATAAAAAGAAGTATCGAATGGCTTTAATTTCTTTATGCACCAGTATGATTTTATGGATTGGTCTTGGGACAATTATTACCCAATTAGTGGATGAAGTAGAAAAATTGGAAGAAACACCGGGATACAATATTTCTCTTCTTCTTCCCTATGAGCCGATTCAATCCAATTTAGTGAAGAAAGTAACCAATTTAGAAGAAGTAAAAGATGCGATTGTTTATAGTACGGCGAATGTAACATTACAAACAACCAATGAGAGTGGATATCCTCAATTTTTAACAATCAAATCGATGGATGATAAATCCTATAATGCCTATCTAAAAAAATTAGGATTAAAGGAAGAAAAAGCAGTATTTGTGAATTTAGAAGCAAAAAGAAAAGAAGACCAAATAGTTGGATTACAAAAGAAATTTGACAAAGAAGAAGACATTCATTTTGAGTTTTGTAGTTACACTCATGGGGAAAATCACCAACAAAAAATCCAAGGATGTTACTATGAAGTAAACAATCTTTACGTAACAGAAGAACTCCCAGAAATAGAAGAGAGTTGGAGTGATTGGACTAAGGTATCCAAGGAAACCCTTCTTGTTTCAGAACGTCAATATAGAGAAATTCTTTCTGCCAAAGCAACTTATGAAGACAAAGCGGAAGAAGAGATGTATTATAACAAGGAGATCTATCTAATAACGGATGGATACAAAAAATTGGATAATGAAATCAAAACGATAGGAAAAGAATCATCTTTGTATGAAGAAGTGATTTTACCCAATTATCTAAATATCAATATGACGTTATATAATACGCACATGTTGATTTTGGGAATCAAATTTATTTTATATGGGGTACTTGGATTAGTTGCCTTAACGGCTACTACCAATATCATAAATACAGTCAATACGAATAGAGAACTACAAAGAAGAGAATTTGCGATTTTACGAAGTGTTGGCTTATCAATAAAAAAATTTAAAAAGATGACATTGATAGAAACTTTATTTTTAGGATTGAAAAGTTGGCTCTGGGGACTACCAATCTCCTTAGGTATCGTTTTCTTTTTGAGAAGTATCTTTCTTCAGTCTGAAAAAGGAACCTTTCGTTTCCCAACCATCTACTTCCTAACGAGTATGATAGCGATTTTACTCATTATGATTTTAACAACAATTTATAGCGTGAAAAAAATCAAAAAGGAAAATATCATTGAAACGATAAGAAATGATAACATTTAGTAGGAAATAAGAGAACAAATTTAGTATTAAATTTAGTATTATTCGTATCATAAGGGCGATATAAAAAACAGGTGCGGGAAAATACATATGATGAAAAAGTTAGTACAGTTTCGATGAGGTCCAAAGAAATAATATATTTTAATAAATCATCCAAAAAAAAGAGAAGGTGTTAGAAGAATATGACGGAATCACAAAAAAAGATAAGTGCTATTTTGCACGAAATTATAAATAACGAAGAAGAAATATTAGAAAATTATTACGGAATTGCCATAAACATTTATAAAAATATTGATAAATATCTAAATAGATTAGAAAGTATCTATGATCAAATCTATGTTGCGCAATGGTGTAATCATATCGATAAAGCAAGAGAATTAATCGCGAAGTTAGATTTACCAGAAGACGAAAAACAAAAATACCAAGAATTAAAAGAAAAAAATATCGAAATTGATGAAACTCTCAATTTTAAAATTCTATCGAAAAAATATCAATTCTTAGATAATATCATGGATATGATTACGGCTGATCTACAAGTACAAGATCAAATTTTATCTCTATCAGATAGTCGACTCAAAATTTTTGAAAAAATGTATTTACGAATCCAACAACTTACAGATTATTATAATCCTTATATTACTTCTATCTTACAAATCATGGGTTATGTGTCCTTAGATACACACTGGAAAAATAAAAACCATATTTATGATCATTTATTAAAAGAGTTAGAGGAAGTAGTAGAAAAAGGGGAGGAATTAACCGATAGAGAAATAGAAACGCTTCTCTTCTTATTCACTTCTAGCATCCAGTATACTATTCCTAATTTAGATGAAATGAGACGCTTTGGAGAGAAAGATACAATTGATCAGCAAGAGTCAGAGGAAATGGTCGCTAAAGCCAAACAAGAAAAAGATGTAGAGACATTAAAATTTGCCATTTTGGCTAAAAGTTATGGAATTCACATTGACGAAGCCAAAAGAATCGTAGATCAATATCATATAGAAGAAATTGAATTAACTTCTGAAAATATGGATGTATTTGAAATATATCTTTCACTCGTCCAAATTATAAAAGAAACAGATCCCGATGTATTAACAGAACTTTACGATGAGATCGTAAGTATTATGAATCCAGAAATGGATTTTAGAAGAATGATTGTATTCGAAAATGATTTGAGAAAAGCGTTTGCGCGTGATTTGAATCAACAAATTTGGATGACAGATAATCAACCTCATAAAGAAATGGATGGAGTAGAGGTGTATGATGCCGGTACAGATTTTAAAATGATTATCACGGTCATTGGTGCGTATCAAGATGATTTTACTACCAAAGAAAACTATAGTAAGTATTGGAATTCTCCTCTTATTCGCTCTCATGGCAATTGTTGTAGTCTAATTGGAAATTCTAATCTTTCTATGGCTCCCGTGAAAAATGTAATTTTGGGATTTTCTACCATGAGTGATAATATGCTTTTGTTAAGTAGAACAAGGGATATCAATTCGACACCAGATAGTCGTAAATTTGATACCACCGGGATAAGAGCGCAAGAATATAAAAGTGCTGATCAAATGTTGGATGATACAAGAAGTGACTACAATGAATTGGTATATGAAAGAAGAGACTTAGGAAGTAACCCGAAATTTTTTAAGAAAAATCCTGATTATATTGTATACATAGAAGAATATGAGAAGGAAGATTTCTATCTAGAAAAATATAAAGATGATAGTGAAAAGATAGAGTATATGAAAAATCAAAGAAGATGTCAGGAAAAGTATTGGCAAGAATCGAAAAAGGCCGCCATGGATTTTGGAGTACCCATCGTAAAAATAAATAGAGAAACAGTTGCGAAATCGGAACGAAAGAAAATGGAAGACATGGTAGAAGATTTTAAGGAAACACGTGATATGAGATTGATGAAACAAGTCATTACCAAATTTGAAAGTAATCGGGTTGGAAATGCACGTGCACATGATCTCATTCGTGAAGAGTATTTTTCGGAAGCAACGATATCTCGTTTTCTAAAAGAAATGAAAGATTCCATCGAAGAAGAGAAAGAGCCAGCAATAAAGAAAAATTTATATCTTGCCCTTTATCATAATTTAATGGAAGAACAAGAAAAAGTGAAAAAAGCACTCTATCAGCGGAACCAAAAGCAAACACCGGGAATTCATTTTGAAAAAGAAATGGAGGAAGTATTCATGCGCCTAGAAGGAGCAGAAAGGGATAGAGAAGAGGAGAGAGTAGATGAAAACAGAAAATGAATTAAGAAAAGAAACTTATCAAATTGCCAAGAAAATAAATGAGTTATTGAAAAAAATCAAGGAGAAGAAAAAGTAAAAGAGTACGATGATGGATGCCAAGAGTTCACTTTATCAACGATTCATCAAAAAGATAAAAGTAAAAAATGAAATAGTCCAAGAAAAGTGAAAATAGACTGAGAAAGGGGAAAAGGTAATGGAAAAGGAAATACGACCGTACAAGCAAAAGAAAGATACTTGTGCCATTGCCTGCATGATGATGGTATTGGAATATTGTGGACTCATTGATAAGGCGAATTGGTATGAAGAAAAAAGATATTATAAAATTTATCACTCCAAGTATATGACTGGTACTCCTTTTTCCGCTTTAGCCTATCATTTTTCAAAAAATGGCCTTGATACAACGATTTATCATTCAGAAAAGAATTTGTTTGAAAATAAGCAACATCGGATGAATGAAACAGACTTTGCTCTTGCTTTAAAGGAATATAGAGAGTTTTTAGAAAGAGCTGAAAAGAAAGGAACAAAAATAGTAAATGGATTCGAACTGAATAGTTTAATAGTAAAAGAACAGGTCGAAAAGGGGAAAATCGTGATATTGGCCGGGGAATGGAAAGAAACATATCACGCAATTGTGATTTGTGGATACGATCAAAACTACTTTATTGTCTGCGACCCATTGTATAAAACCAAACAAAGAAGAACTGATAAGGAAATAGATCAATTTATGAATACAAGTATAGGGAAATGGTTGATATCGGTTGACTGCCAATCAGGTAAAAGATAGAAAGTCAAATAAGAAAGGAAAATATGGTGTCACATGGTGAAAAATTCATCTAGTTGCACCATATTTTTATAGTCTCATATGATTATAAGAGAAACATTTAGAATAAGTGCACTCCTTTTGAAAATATGCTTTTCATCTCTAATGCACTGAATTGTGCTCTTTAGATTAATTCAACACTTGTTTCAGAATAGTGATAATTTTTTAGAAAATCCATCAAAAATATTTTTAAAAATACTACAAATTCTTATAATGGAGAGCAAAAACCATTTTTTTAAAATAAAACAACAATTCTAAAAACATATTATTTTAATAATTGAAATACATATCGAATTTTACTATAATAGATGTGTATTTGTGGTGATTTTATGAGTGTAATAGAGAATATTATAGTAATTGATGAACAAATCGCTAAGAATGTATCTTATTATAAATTCAATGCGGCAACCTATACATATACAGTAAAATATAAGAATAGCAATAAATTTTATACCTATCCTTATTTCCGGTTTAAAGTTCTTACAAATGGTATAGAAATTAATTTAAATAATAATATGATTTTTTATAATGGGTCAAGATTACAGGACATTAAAAACATTATCCAATATTCTTATGCTTATGATAATACTAAATATTATGTTGTAAATTTTAATAATAACTCTCAATCTCTAATTAAAGAACATGAATTATTGATATATGATCGTAATATAAACAATGTGATTGATTATTTAATTGATGTGTCAAAAGTAATTTCATTAGAAACAGAAAATGGTAAAAAATTATTACTTGAACAAATGTCGAAAGTGAAATTGGATAATTTAGAATCTTCATTAGCTAATTATTTAAGATGTAATGAGAAAACTATAAAAGAAGATAAATTAGATTGTTTGATTTTTCCTTTTGGTTGTAACTCTAGCCAATATATGGCAGTAGAAAATGCTATGTGTAATAAAACCAGTATAATTGAGGGACCACCAGGAACAGGAAAGACGCAAACAATATTAAATATTATTGCTAATATTATTATTCGTAATATGAATTGCCAAGTAGTTTCCAATAATAATGCTGCTATTGAAAATATTGAAGAAAAATTGAAAAAATATAATTTAGATTTTCTTGAAGCATTATTAGGTAAAAAAGATAATAAAGATATTTTCCTCGAACACCAAGATGATAAAACACCTTCTTTTGACGAATATAAAGATTTTAATCTAGATGATTTATCAATAAAAATAAATGAGTACTATAAGACAGTTAAAGATGTATATATAAATAAAAATCATGTTGCGATATTGAAACAACAATTAAGTGAATTAGAATTAGAGTATGAGTATTTTAAAGAATATATAACAAATCAAAATATAGAATTAGTCAATTTAAAAAGAAACAATAAAAACAAATTATCTTCTTTATTAAATGAGATTGAAAGTATGGATAATTTATCGTTTCTAAACAAATTAAAATTTGTATATTTGTATAGAATAGGATCCTTTCTGTTTTATAAAAATGATATGAATTTAATCATAAATACTTTAAAAAATGAGTTGTATAAATGGGAGTTAGATAATTTAAGAAGAACCATCTCTGATAAAGAGAATTTTATTAACGAGCATATTAGCTACGAACAAGAATACATACAATTATCTATGCAATATTTAAAAAGTTATTTATTCAGTAAGTATCGTGAGAAAAGAAAAATATATACATTATTCGAGATAAGAAACAATAGTACTGATTTTGTAAGAGATTATCCTGTTGTCTTAAGTACAACATATTCATCCCGAAATACATTTAGTGATGATTTCAGGTTTGATTATATTATTATGGATGAAGCTAGTCAAATTGATGTTGTAACAGGTACTTTGGCTTTATCATCAGCAAAATATTCAGTAGTAATAGGTGATGAACGGCAACTTCCTAATGTTATACCTGATAAAGTAAAGAAACAAGCTGATTCCATATTTAAAAATTATTCATTAGATAGTGGATATTCATTTTCTTTAAATAGTTTTCTAAGTAGTATAAAGAAAATCGTTTTGAATGCACCAATTACTTTGTTAAAAGAACATTATCGATGTCATCCTAAAATAATTAATTTTTGTAGTAAAAAATTTTATAATAATCAATTAGTTATTATGACAGAAGATAAAGGTGAAAAAAATGTAATACGAATTATAAAAACTAATAAAGGAAACCATTCACGTGATAATTCTAATCAACGACAACTAGATATTATAAAAGATATACTTAAAGAGTTAGATGATGATAGTGATATTGGAATTATTGCACCATATAATAATCAAGTTTCATTAATTAAAGACAATATTCCTAATGTGGAGGTTAGTACTGTCCATAAGTTTCAAGGACGAGAAAAAGATACAATCATAATATCGACAGTTGATGATGAAATTACTGATTTTGTAGCCAATGCAAATATTTTAAATGTTGCCATTTCTAGAGCGAAAAATAATTTAATATTGATAGTCACTGGAAATAAAATAGAAAATAAAAATATCAAAGATTTTATCGATTATGCTGAATATAATAATATGGAAATAGAAGATAGTAAAATATACTCAGTGTTTGATTTACTATATAAACAGAACGAATTAGAAAGACTGGAATTTTTTAAAAAACACAATCGAATTTCCGAATATGATTCTGAAAATTTGATTTACTATCTGATTGATGAAACAGTAAAAAAATATGATAATTTGGGCTTTGTTTTCCATCAGCCAATGGAGGCATTAATAAAAGATAAATCTTTACTAACTGAAAAAGAGAAAAAATATGTTTCGCATTATGCTACTCATATTGACTTCTTAATTTATAGTCTTATAAGCAAAAAACCTGTTTTAGCAATAGAGGTAGATGGCTATAAATTTCATAAGGAAGGTACTGAACAGTATGAAAGAGATTTGATGAAAAATGAAATTTTGAAAAAATATGCTATACCATTAGTGAGATTGAAAACCAATGGCAGTAGAGAAAAAGAAGTTATTTGTGATGAATTAAATAAAATATACAATATTAAGTAAAATAAAAAAGATTAAAAAAATTAATTTGGCATGATGTAATTTTGATAGAGGATATTAATAATATGAAAAGAATTATTGTTTTATTTTTAGCAATGTTAACTTTTTATCCAATTGCGGTAAAAGCCAATATTGTTTGTAATGATGGAACAACAAGTCCTAGTTGTACTGATTGTCATAGAGGGTGTTGTTCAAAGCATGGTGGTTGCTCAGGTAGTTCGAGTAGTAGTTCATCAAGTTCTAGTAAAAAACCGACTGCACCAAAAGTAGTTAAAAGTAGTGATACATCTTTAAAGAAAATAACTATTGATGAAGAAGATATTACAATTGCTAATGATATGGTTTATGAAACTACTAAAAAAAGTGTGTTAATATTAATAGTTACTAATGACTCTAAAGCAACGTTAAATTATGAAAAAAATCCTGATTTAACGATTGGTGAAAATGTTATTGATATTAAAGTTACAGCTGAAAATGGCAATGTTAAAAATTATAAATTGAATATTATGAGAGAAAAAATATTAAGTGCTAACAAAAATATTAAAATTTTTGTTGATGATGAAGAAATAACTTTCAACTTATTCAGAAGTGACAAAATTAATATTTCTAATGATAAAGAAAATATTAATGTTACTTATGAATTAGAGGATTTTAATGCTAATGCTGAAATTATTGGTAATGAAAATTTACAAGTTGGTCACAATGAAATAATTGTAAGAGTTACAGCAGAAAATGGTGAAACTCAAGATTACATATTAATTGTTGAAAAGGAAGACTTAAAGAAAGAACAAGACAAAGAGAAAAATGATGAAGTTCAGAAAGAAAATCAAGTTCAAGATGACTTTCAAAATGATGATGATGCTTCAGTTATAACTTCCGTTTTATTAGGTACTGGTTTTTTGGGTGGATTATCATATTTAAGATAAAACAATAATTTTACTTACAATAGTTTGTAATGTTATTGTTTTTTATTTAATGCAAGTTTAAATAAAAAGATAGCATTACTGTTTTATTTATCCATGTAATTTATCATTATATTAGCACAATTTTATATTATATTTTAGGAGAAATATTTATGGACTATAAGATCATTGTTAATGCTGGACATGGAAGTATCGGTTAAATCAAAAAATAGAAGAAATGATTATTTTGGCAAGTAAATACAAGAGTTTAAGGTACTTGATAAAAGTATCTTTTTAAATGTTCTTTAAAATGATATAATTAGTACGAAGATAGGTGATACAATGTTAGATCAAATTATAAATAATTTTATTTTCTCCAGATTATTATATATCGTGATAGTTACTTTAATTGGATTTGCGGTAATAAATGACTTAAAGAAAAAAGATAAGATTGAAATAAAAGAATACTTAAATATAAAAAAAATAGATATTACTCTATTATTAAAATATTTATTTTTATCATCTATAGTTAGAATATTATTGGAACAATTAGTTATATTCTTGAACACACCATCTACTGATATACAAGTTCCTTTAAATATTTTTGAAATAATAACTGAGTTTATAATGTCTTGTATTTTTGCACCAATATTTGAAGAAATAATATTTAGGTTTGGATTATATAAAAAATTAAATAAGAAACTGAATATTTATATTTCTATTTTAGCAACATCTTTAGTCTTTGCTTTCATACATTTCTATAATATTGATGGTGTTATAATTTTGTTAGGAATAAGTTTGATATGGCATCATTCATTTTATAAAACAAATAATTTAGTTTATCCTATTGTTTTACACTTTTTTCATAATTTATATGCAGTGGACGATAATTTGCTTAATTATAGTAATTATTGGTATATATTATTAACGATATGTATTATTGGATATATTGTTACAATAACAAAAAAGCAAAAAAATTAATTTCTGCTTTTCTTAAAATCTTACAAATTTAGAAATCCATCTCATAACTTTAATTAATCCATAATACGTACAAGCTACTATTGATGAACCACCATTAATATTAAAAAGATCATTATCACTTAATATTTTCATTAATTATCACCTCCTACTATATATACCGAAAAAAGTATACAAAATTCTTTTAAAACTATGAAAAAAATTAAAAATATTGTATAATACAGTAACTTTATTACTTTTAAAGGGGTGTAATATGCAAAGAAATGAGATAATTGAAGCCATAAATAAAAAAACTCTTGAAGCAAAGAAATTAATTAATGAGATAAATGACTTAAAGAAGTTGCTTAGTAATTATGATAATCAATCTAAAACAAATTTTACTGATGAAGAAAAAGTAGATATTTTTATGAATTATTTTAAAGGTAGAGATAGTATATATCCATATCTTTCTATTGATAAAAAAAATCAAAGTAAAAAATATTATATACCTAAATGTGCTAATGAATGGAATAAAAATGTTTGTAATAAAACAATGGGTAAAAAATGTAAAGATTGTCAGTATTGGGTTGATAAACCAATAGATAAAGAAGTAATAAGAAACCATTTATTTCATAGTAATCCAATTGGTATTTATCCCATGTTAGAGGATGAAACTTGTTACTTTTTAGCATTTGATTTTGATGATAAGAAAAATGAAAACGATATTAAAGAAGATGTACTTGCTTTTGCAAGTATATGTGATAAATATGGTGTTCCTATCTCTATTGAACGTAGTAGATCAGGTCATGGCATTCATGTATGGATATTTTTTGAAAATAATATAAAAGCATTAACTGCTAGAAAGATGGGAAGTCTATTATTATCAAAAACGATGGAGATACGTGATAATTTAAAAATTGATTCTTTTGATAGAATGTTTCCAAATCAGGATACTATGCCTAAGGGTGGTTATGGTAACTTAATTGCACTTCCATTTCAAAACGAACCAATGAAATATAACAACACTGCTTTTCTAGATAGAAATTTTATTGCTTATGATGATCAATATAGTTATTTAAGTAAAGTAAAAAAGATGAGCTATGATGAAGTATTTAATGTAATAAGAATATTATCTGAAAATACAATAGATATTAGTAATGAATATATAGAGTTAAAGAAAGAAATAAAAAACAAGCAAAAAAATAATTTTGATTTTCCAAAGAGCATCGATATTACTTTAGATAATATGATTTATATAGATAAAGCAAATCTAAGTGCAGCTGTTAAAAATTGTTTTAGAAGACTCGCAACGTTTGCAAATCCAGAATTTTTTAAAAAGCAGAGAATGAGAATGTCAGTTCATAATATTCCTATGGTAATAGATTGTAGTAAGGAAGATGATAAATATTTGATGATTCCTAGAGGTAAATTTGAATATTTATGTGACTTATGTAATCAAAATAATATAAAAATGAAAATTACCGATAGAAGAAATAAAGGACAAAAACTAAATATAAAATTTAATGGTGAATTAAGAGAAGAACAAAGTCTTGCCCTAAAAGAAATGCTAAAATATGAAAATGGAATACTTGAAGCACCTACTGGATTTGGTAAAACAGTTATATGCTGCAAGTTAATTGAAGAAAGAAATGTTAACACGCTTATCGTAACCTTTAATTTATCATTACTAAATCAATGGAAACAGAGATTAAAAGAATTTTTGAATATTGAAGAAGTAGGTCAAATTGGTGATAATAAAAATACATTAACTAACGTAATAGATGTTGCTAGCATTAAAACAATATATAATGACGGAAAATTTAGTGATAAAGTTAAAAATTATGGAATGATAATTATAGATGAATGCCATCACTCTTCCGCTTATACGTATGAAGCAGCTTTAAATATGATGAATGCAAAGTATGTGTATGGTGTGTCTGCAACACCGGAAAAGGAAAATGGACATACACCTATTATTAAAATGCAATGCGGTGATATTAGATATAAAGTTGATATGAAAGAATATAATAGAAAATTAAATTTATTAATGAAAGTTTATAGTAAGAGTGTTCATTTGAATTTTGTTAATAAGAATGTAATGGATTATAAAATTAATGAAATATATGATTTAATATCAAAAGATGTTATTAGAAATGAAGTAGTCATAAAAGATGTGGAAAAAGAGTTTAAAAATGGTAAAAATGTATTAGTATTAACAGAACGAATTGATCATTTAGAATATTTATATGAAAAATTATCAAAAATAACTGACAATATAATTGTGTATCGAGGTGGATTAGGGAAAAAAGTACTTAAAAAATATGATGAATTAAATACTACCATTAAAGAAAATAATGAAAATAAAATAATAATTGCTACTAGTTCTTGTATTGGTGAGGGTTTTGATGATTCAACATTAGAAGTATTATTCTTAACTATGCCAATATCTAGCGTAAATAGAATAGTACAATATACAGGAAGACTACATAGAAAAAATGAGAATAAAAAAGAAATAATAGTTTATGATTATGTTGATGATAATTTTTCAATGATTAGAAATATGTTTTTAAAACGAAAAAAAGCATACGAAAAAGTAGGGTATGAAATTATTGAAAATAATTGTCAAATGTCACTATAATTATTAAAAGTGTGGTAAAATAAAAAACAAAGTGGTTTCCTTGTATAAAAATACTGATGTTAAATAAAATCTTAGATGAGCTATCATTAAACCTGGAGAATGAATGTGTAGAATTTAAAAAAACAGAGAATAATTTTGATATAGATAATCTAGGTAAAAAATTTTTCTACTTTAGGTAATGAAGCAAATTAAAAAAACAAACAATATCCCTAGATAGTTTTTGGTATTGATAATAAGACTTGTGAATTAACTAATACTAATTTTTATAGTGATAATAATTTTAAATTGCCAACAAACATGAGCGAAAAAAATAGGAATAATAGAGTTAGATATATTATTTCACAATTAAAAAAGAAGACAAAATAGAAAATGAAGGCTCACCAACAAAATCTCCTTGGATAATAAAAAATAGATTTGTTTTTTTGCAAAGAATTCGCAAAGAAATTAGTTATACATAAATTTAAAGATACCTGAAAAAGTATCTTTCAGACTGTTGACAAAGTCAATGGTCTTTTCTTTTTTTAGAAAAGTGTATAATGAATGTACGGGATAAAAACTTTATTCTAACCAAATAAAAGTCACTTATTATCTCACTTTTATTGTGTTATAATTTATTTGGTGAAGTATTATGATGACGGTTGTAGCTGCTTTAATCAAAAAAGATGATAAAATTTTAATAGCCAAACGTTCTACTGGTGACCCTAATGTTTTGGGTAAATGGGAATTTCCTGGTGGCAAAGTTCAACATGAAGAAACTGAAGAACATGCTATTGAAAGAGAAATGAAAGAAGAATTTGAAACGGATATAAGGGCGATCAAATTTATTACTAATAGTATATTTGAATATCCAAAGAAGACAGTTGATTTAAGATTATATGAATGTAAATATTTATCTGGGAAATTTCATTTGCACGACCATTCTGAGTATAGATGGGTAACTAAGGATAAATTGTTAAATTATGATCTTGCACCTGCCGATATATTACTTGCAAAATATGTAAAGGAGATGAGAGATAATGACCTTAATTAATTGTGTAGAGCGCGCTTTAATTGAACTACATAGAGAAAAAAAGCAAGAATGGATACATTTAAGCGATATGTATAAAAGAGTTGAGAAAATAAGAGGAGTGGAAAATGCAAATAAAGGTGCTTCAATAAGAGCAGCTCTCGAAGTACATTCTGCTCTTTCAGATGCATTTAATGGTAATGAACTCTTTGTATTAAAGGAAAAAGGAACAGGATTTTATAAAATTGCAAATTACGACAAATTAGTCGCCATTGAAAAATTGAAAATAGGAATGGTGTTTACTAATTCTCAAATTCACGATTTGTTTATGGTTTCTTTGATGAGAGGTATAGCAAAGTCTAATAGACTAAATTTATTAGTTTTAATTTCGAATGAAAATAAAAATATTTACAATGATTCCGATATTGTTGATGGGCGAATTATATACACCGTAGAAGGATTAAATAATGAACAGAAATTAGAAGGAAACAATAAAACTTTATACGAATCTAACCAAACTAAAATACCTATCTATTTCTTTACCAAAGATCATACAAGAAATTATACCTTTCAAGGACGTGTTGTATTAGATGGAGTGCCGTTTACAGAAGAAGAACCGGACAAAAATGGTAGAACTAGAAGTGTATGGAAGTTTCCATTGAAAATAATTGATTCCAAAAACGAAATAAGTGAAATAGATAGCGATGATGTAATTTTAGAAGTAGAAAATATTGAAAGAAAAATCGCCATTTCCGAAATTAATAAGGATTTAGTTTTTATAGATGAACCTATTATTATACGTAAGTACATTGAAAAAAAAGAAAGAGAGGAAATGAAAAGAATAAAAAAACCAGAATATATTGCGAACGAAATAGTTAAATGCAAACAAGGAGAAATAAATGAAAAAGCAGTTTTTGAATATGAAATAGCAAAAATGGCTGAAAAAGATGCCCCGGATCTAGTAAAGAAAATGGAGAATTTTTTTAAAAACAAAGTTATGTTAAACAAAATGACTGATAATTAATTATGATATTCAGCATAAGCAATATTCAAATCAATTGGCATAGG